>CAZBXS010000034.1:0-10977 GCA_964495955.1 uncultured Faecalibacterium sp. | reverse complement strand
ATAAGAGCCGAGCCATATTTTTTTGACCTGCATTTTATCAGCCTCTTTTCTTCCATTCATCTGTATTAAAAAGTATGGTAACGGGGCCGTCATTCAAAAGTTCGACAGCCATATGAGCGCCGAACTCACCCGTCTGTACGTTTTCAACGCCGAGAGAACGCAGCTCATCACAAAACTTGAGATAAAGTTCGTTCGCTCTGTCCGGCTTTGCGGAGCCGATAAAAGACGGACGTCTTCCGTGGGAAACATCGGCGCAAAGGGTGAACTGCGAGACGACTAAAGCCGAACCGCCGATATCCAAAAGCGAAAGGTTCATCTTGTCGTTTTCGTCTCTGAAAATGCGAAGTTCGGCGGTTTTTTTCGCCATGAGCTTCATTTCTTCTTCGCTGTCGCCCTCGACAACGCCCAAAAGTACCAAGTACCCGTTTTCGATTTCGCCCGTTGTTCTTTCGCCGACTGTAACTTTGGCGTGGCTTACTCTTTGTATAACAGCTTTCATTTAAATTAAATCTCCTTAAAGTCCCGATCTCTCAACGCCTAAAACACCGTCAATTTTTTTAAGTCTCGCCATGACATTATTAAGGTGTTCTGCGCCGTTGACCGTTATCGTCATATAAATTTCGCTTCTGCCGTCGTTGGTGTCTTTAGCGACAACATTGTGTATCATAACATGTATTCCCGCAAGCGTCGTCGTCAAATCGGCAAGCATTCCCACTCTGGAAATACAGGTTATCATAAGTGTGGCTTTGTAATCGCTCTTTGTGTTCTTATCCCAATAGGCTTTTACCCAGCGTTCAGGTTCGCTCGCTGCGGAAATATTTTTCGGTACATTCGGACATTCTCTTGTATGGATAGATACTCCGTGACCTCTCGTAATAAATCCGATTATATGGTCGCCGGGGAGAGGGTTACAGCACTTTGAAAATTTGACGAGGCAGTTGTCTATTCCCTCGACGATAATTCCGTCTGTACTTTTCGTTCTCTTCGGCGGGGTAATTATCAGTTCGTCTGTCGGATTTTTCGCTTCAAGCTCTTTGACGATTTTGTTATAATCGTCTCTTATTCTCGGCATGAGTTTGACGATGGAAATTCCGCCGTATCCTATTGCGGCAAAGAAATCGTCGATGCTCTTGCAGTGTTGTCTTTCGGCGAGTTTCGCTATATAGTCTTGGAACTGAGCGTCGGTGAAGTTAATGCGATTATGTCTGAACTCACGTTCGACTTCCTCTTTGCCCTGTATAATATTTTCTTCTCGGCACTCTTTTTTGAACCAATTTTTGATTTTGCTTCTTGCGGCACTTGTGTGTGCAAACTTCAGCCAGTCTCTGCTTGGGCCCTTGTTTTGAGCGGAAGTGGTCAGTATTTCGATTATTTCGCCCGTATTGACGACATAATCGAGCGTCTTTATTCTTCCGTCGACCTTAGCACCGACCATCTTGTTACCGACAGCCGAATGTATCGCATAGGCAAAGTCGACTATCGTCGCACCCATCGGAAGATTTATAACGTCGCCTTTCGGGGTGAACACGAAAACTTCTTCGGGCACAAGGTCACTTTTGATCGTTCGAACGATATCTTCGACGTCTTCCGAATCTTTCTGTTCTTCAAGAAGCTGTCTTATCCACGCCAAGCGGTCTTCGAATTTCGCTTTTCCTTTAATTCCGAGTTTGTATTTCCAGTGAGCTGCGATACCGTATTCAGCCGTCTGGTGCATTTCCCATGTACGTATTTGAACTTCGAAAGGTATCCCCTCTTTGCCGATTACGGTCGTGTGAAGTGACTGATACATATTCGGTTTCGGAGTGGAAATATAATCTTTAAATCTTCCCGGTATCGGGGTGTACATATCGTGAATTATACCCAAGCAGTTATAGCAGTCATAGACCGAATCGACTATGAGCCTTACTGCGTATATATCGTATATTTCATCAAGGCTCTTGTTTTGCATATACATTTTTCTGTATATACCGTGTACGCTCTTAATTCTGCCCTCTATGTGTGCGTTGGGGACTGTTTGCGTGACACGCTTGTATATTTTATCCTTGATTTCTTCGAGGTACTTGTTACGGGATTTTCCCGCTTTTTCAAGCGAAGATTCGATTTCGGCGTAGGCTACGGGATCAAGGTAGCGTATAGCGAGGTCTTCAAGTTCTTCCTTAAATCCTCTGATACCCAGACGGTGAGCTATCGGAGCGTAGATCTCCAAGGTTTCAAGTGCTTTATCACGTCTTTTTTGCTCACGCATAAATTCGAGGGTACGCATATTGTGCACTCTGTCGGCGAGCTTGATTATGATAACTCGGATATCCTGATTCATCGCTATGAGCATTTTTCTCAGGTTTTCCGCCTGTCTTTCTTCTTTCGTTGTCAGCGAAACAAGTCCCAATTTCGTTACGCCGTCAACCAGTACCGCAACGGAAGAGCCGAACTGTTCTTTCACTTCGTCATAGGTAACTTTCGTGTCCTCGACTACATCGTGAAGAAGTGCGGCACACACGCTGTCGCAGTCCATGCCCATATCGACAAGTATTTGAGCTACGGATATCGGGTGGATTATATAAGGTTCGCCCGAAAGACGCAACTGTCCGTCGTGGCTTTCGTCGGCTAATTTATACGCCCGTTCGATCTTTTCGACTTCTTTCGGACTGTATGCCGCAACGACCGAACTATGCAATTTTTCATATAGAGTTTTTACTTCGTCAGTCATATTATCACCTGTCCGATCACATATTTCTCAATTTTTTAAGTATAGGCGCACTGTCAAGCTCGACTTTGTTTTGTTCGGGGGTAAGTTTCAGCTTTGACTCGGCTGTCCTTTCGACAAGTCCGAGTTGACACAGCGCTTCAACCGCTATGAGATATTTGCATTCGTTTTCACCGTCGTCACCTAACCTGTACGACAAAATTTCGGCATCGTCCGGTGTCAGCGAATTTTGTTTTATGTACTTATATACTTTTACCACATCGTCACGTTCTGTCGAAGCGATGTGAATTTCGCTGCTTTTGAGCGTTTCGCAACGCATCAGCTTTTCGAATATACGGCGAGATATAAGGCATTTTTCGTCGTCCGTTCGGCTGTCTTTGACTTCTTTGATATGTATGCTGACACGAACTTCGCCCATGTACTCGTTTCGGTCGAGCTTGACGGCGGCGTCTATTGTGTCCCCTCGCCTGTACGGAAAATCCGAGGGAGAAGTCGAAAATTTCATCGCAGTCAAAGTCGAGCGACCGTTCGAGAGCGTCAAACGCAAATGCTTGCCGTTGCCGACAGGGGTTATATTCTCAATTCGCATATTGCATAAAGCAAACAGCGGTTGGGGATTTCCGGCACCGAACGGCTCCAAAAGGTCGAACATATCGAGAATATCGACGGAAATTGCGTCGGGATTTAAACGAAAATCGGCTTTAACCGTCGGGTACGGCATTTCGACCGTTTTAGCGTAATCGTTTACGGTTTTTCTGAAAAGCGGAATATCTTTATGCTTTACGCCGAAACCCGCAGCAAGCACATGACCGCCGAAATGAGTGAGCATATGCGACGCCGAATTTATCGCATCGTAAAGGGAAAATCCTTCTATACTTCTTCCGGAGCCTTTCGCATTTTCGCCGTCGCTTGTGATGACTATACAAGGCTTTCCGAACTTGTCGACAAAGCGTGACGCCACTATTCCGATAACGCCGCCATGCCAGCCTGTACCGTCAAAAACGAGAACTCTGTCGTATATCATTTCGGGGTGTTCTTCGAGCTGTTTCATCGCTTCGAGCGTTATCTCGTTTTCGATTTTTTGTCTTTCCGAATTACACTCTTGCAATTTCAGTGCAAGTTTCTGTGCTTCATCGTAGTCGTCGGTAATCAAAAGTTTGACGGCGTCCGAGGCGTGTTGCATTCTTCCGACTGCGTTTATGCGAGGTACGAGAGAAAAAGCAACACTTGTCGAATTCACTGTTTTTTCGGCTATACCTGCGACTTCTTTGAGTGCGGTAATTCCGGCTCTTTGGGTTTCGTTTATTCTTTCGACGCCGTATCTTACAAGCGTCCTGTTTTCGCCCGTCAGCGTTACGACATCGGCTACGGTTCCGATAGTTACAAGGTCGGCGAATTCCTCCAAAAGCATTTCGACATCGTCGGGTTCGCTCATAGCGCATACGAATTTGAACGCAACGCCTGCGCCCGACCATTCGTCGAATTTCAGCGGGTTATCGGGTCTGTGCGGATCGACTGTTGCTTCCGCCCTCGGCAGTTTTTCGGGTACTTTGTGGTGGTCGGTTATGACGAGCTTCATGCCAAGTTCGTATATTCTTTCGCTTTCTTTTAAGGCTGAAATTCCGTTGTCGACGGTGACTATCAGTTTCGTCCCGTCAGCCGCTATTTTTTCCACTGCACCGACATTCATTCCGTATCCTTCGGTATTTCTGTCGGGTATATAGTAGCTGACGTTTGCACCCTGAGCTTCCAAGAACGAATATAATATTGCCGTCGAGGTCACGCCGTCGGCGTCATAGTCGCCGTAGACGGTTATTTTTTCGCCGTTGATTATCGCTTGAGTGACGGTCTCGACCGCTTTGTCCATGTCTTTGATTTCGAACGGATCGGAAAGTACAAATTCACGGGAGCAAAAATCTTTAATTCTTTCGTCACTGTCGGCTCCTCTTGAAATGAGAAGTGATGCCGCAAGCGGATCTATGCCGTATTTTTCGGCTATTTCAAAAGCGTGTTTTTTGTCAATTTTCGGGATTATCCACTTTTTTCGGCTCATGTTCTCACTCCTTTCGTACAGGTCGATTTATACCGTGACCCTCATCGGTTCGTCTTTTTCTTTTCGTACAAGTGCACCCTCTTCGAATTGTATCGGGCACTCAAACGAGAATTTCATCATTGCTTTATTGGTGCTTTCGATTGTACAGCCGAATTCGTCTTTCAGGGAAATTGCTTTGACACGGGTCGGTTTCTTCCCTTTTTCCAAAATTTCGATTTCGTCGCCCTCGAAAAATCTGTTTCTTTGCGTACAGTATACAATACCGTTTTCGCACTTGTCGACGACTGCCACAACGTCCCATTCTCGATTGTATCCGCCTTTATAGCTTATGTTGGCGTCATCTTTCGGGTCACCGTAATAAAATCCGGTGCAGTAGTCTCGATAGCTGACTTTTCGCATTTCGTCAAGTACCCATTTTTCAGGTACATAATCTTTCGACGGATTTTCGAAGTAGCCGTCGATAGCTTTTCTGTAGGCGTTGGTGACGACTGCGACGTAGTAGGCGGATTTTGCTCTACCCTCTATTTTAAAACTGGTTATGCCGGCGTCGATCATTTCGGGGATATGTTCTATCATACACATATCTTTCGAATTTAATATGTACGTTCCGCCGTTTTCTTCACCTACGGGGAAATATTCGCCAGGTCTTGTCTCTTCCATAAGGTGATATTTCCATCGGCAAGGCTGTGCGCAATCACCTCGGTTTGAGTCTCTGCCTACAAGGTAATTCGAAATCAGACAGCGGCCGGAAAACGAGACGCACATAGCTCCATGTACAAAACATTCGATATCTATGTCATCGGGTAAGTTTTCACGAAGCTGTTTAATTTCTTTCATTGAAAGTTCCCTTGCGGTGACTATTCTTTTTGCGCCGAGACTGCAAAATGCATTGGCGGCGGCGTAATTGACAACACCTGCTTGAGTTGAAATATGTATTTCGACATCGGGGGCGTATTTTTTGGCATATTCCAAGACGCCGAGGTCTGAAATTATGAATGCGTCGACACCACATTTTGCGGCATGGGTCAAGAACGCCGGAAGTTCTTTAAGTTCGTCGTTTCTCGGAAGAACGTTACATGTAAGATAAAGTTTTACGCCGTTTTCGTGACAAAACTTTACCGCTTCTTCCAATTCATCATCGCTGAAATTAGCCGGTGACGCTCTCATGCCGAAAGTTTTTCCGCCGAGATAGACGGCATCTGCGCCGAATTTGACGGCAACTTTCAGTCTTTCCATATCGCCTACAGGCGCTAAAAGTTCGGGTTTTTTCATTACGGTTTCGCTGTTTCCTTTCGGTTTCGGCTGATTTTAGAGTACATTATAACTCATAATTCCTCCGTAAACGGAGGAATTAGAGAAAGTGCGTATGCACAAAGTTTTTACAGTCTGTCTTTTCAGCCTGCGTTATTGTCGGTGATGACCTGCAGAGAGTCTTTCTGGAACTTGTCATAAGTACTCGACAGGTATATCTTGCCTTTATTGTTGTGACAGAAGAAGTAGTAATTCGTATCGCTGGGATTAAGTGCCGCTTCTATAGCGTCAAGTCCGGGGTTACAGATGGGGCCAGGCGGCAGTCCTTCGACTTTGTAGGTGTTATAAGAGTCGGCGTAAATCTGAGCGTAGGTCGAGCCGACTTGTGATTTAACGTGGTTGGTTACATAATCCGAAGTCGAGTCGCACTGAAGGTTCGGATATGTCGAAGATTTCAGTCGGTTATGAATTACGGACGAAATATCAGCCATCTGACTTGAATTCGCCGCTTCCTTTTGGATTATCGACGCAATTATAAGTATTTCGTCTCTTGTATAACCGAGTTTTTTCGCTTGTGTGTCGAACTTTTTCTTCCACTTCTTTTCGGAGTTGTCGAACAGTTTTTTAAGTACCGACACTGCGTTTTCGTTTTTATAAAATTCATAGGTATCGGGGAAAAGGTAACCCTCGACGCCAAGATATCTCGCCTCGTTTTTCGCTATATCGTAATAGAAATCGTACTGTTTTGCGACAGCTTCCAAGTTGGCGTAGAGCTTTGATGCCGAGCAGACGCCTTTCTTTTCGAGACGTTCGAATATCTGAGTTATCGTCCAGCCTTCAGGGAATGTTACGTTGACGGTTTCCGCACCGCCCTTGCTTTCCTTGACGGAATTCAGCATTCCCTCAAGTCCCTGCTTTGGCTCAAGGTCATAAATTCCGGCGATATATGTCACTTCGTGGTAATCGCCGTTTTTGTCGGTGTAGCCGTCAAAATGCCTGTACTTTGCAAAAAGGGTACAGAGAAATTTCTGTTTGATAAGTCCGGCGTCGTGGAGTACGTCTATAACGTCGCTCATGTCGGGGTCGGCTGGAACTTCCACTCTGACGAACTCTTCCGAGCGGTTTATCGCCAAAATGTCGCCTATCGCAGACATCGCCATAGATGAGAATATAGCCGTAAACACAGCCGCTACGGCAAGCAATAACGCAAGGGTCGCAAGTCTCGTCTTGGCTGATGCGGTTCTTATTCTGACCTGTTTTTTCTCGCCCTGTACATTTTCATTTTCGCTCTCTTTCGGAGCGGGAGCTTGAGCAGGCTTTTTTATCTCGTTGGCTCTGGGAACGGTTTTGTAGCTGTTTGAGGACGGTTTCGGCTGAGACGGTCTTTGTGTCTGAGACGGTCTTTGCGAAGACGGCTTTTGTGTGTTTGTGTTCGTACTTGTGTTTGCCGTCCGAGAGGTAGGTGTGATACCCGCCTCACGCTCAAACTCGTTGAGTTTTCTGTAGAGTTCTTCTTTGCGTCTTTGTTCGGCTTTTCTGTCGTTTGCACTTGAGAACGCTTCAAAGTCGAATTCGAGACTGTCCGGTACGGTATCGTCGATATGTACGACGAATTTCGATTTATCTTTGTCCGCAGTCTCTCGCACGGGCGATTTACTGCTTATATCGTCGCCCGTTTTCGTGAAAACATCGGACGGGTCGAAGTTTATTCTGCCGTTATAATTTTTATCGTCCATACAAGCACCTCCTGTTTTTTACATTTTCTCTTTGTGTTTATATTTTATTGACATTGCATTGACGCAAGTATAGCCATTGCTTTTTGTTCTCCGGCGAATTTCGAAGTTATCATTGCGCCGAATTTTAATGATACACCGGCACCTTTTGCCGTGATGATATTTCCGTCGCAAACTACCGGCTGTTCGGGTACAGTCGCACCGTCAAGCTCCGATTGGAATGTCGGATATGCGGTAGCTTTTTTGCCCTTTAAGAGACCTTTGTGTCCGAGAATTGACGGAGCGGCACAGATGGCGCAGATGTACTTGTTGTTTTCGGCACAGTAGTCGATAAACTTTTGAACTTCGGGCGATTTTTCGAGGTTGGGTGTACCCGGTATTCCGCCGGGGAGGACTATCGCTTCAAGTTCGTCGGTTCCCACCTGTGATATTTCTATATCGGCAGTGACGGGAATACTGTGTGAACCCATTACGGTCTTTCCCGTTACGCCGACCGTTTCGACTTTTATTCCCGCACGTCTTAATATATCAACGGGGGCAAGAGCTTCTATTTCTTCAAATCCGTCCGCTAAAAATACGTATATCATGATTATTGTCTCTCCTTTTCGATATATTTCATAAGGCAGCGAAAACGTCTTCGCTTATCGCATCTATTGTTCTCGCTTTTTCGTTTTCATAGCATTTAACCGTCGTCCAGCCACACTTTTCAGCCGCATATTTCGCCGCTTCGTAGCATTTTTCGAGGTACTCGACGTTTCTTTCATGTACGTCTTTTTTCTTTTCGTCGCCGCCGTATCTCTCGCTCATCAGCCTTTGGGAGATTTCAACGGGCATGTCGAGAAAAATTACTCTGTCGGGTTTCGGAATCCCCAAAAGTTCATATTCGAATTTAAACAGCCAGTCAAGGTATTCGTCCCACTTTTCTCTCGGCTGTTTCGTCATTTGGTGTATGGCGTTGGAGGTCGTGTATCTGTCGGCAAGGACATAACCCTCGTCGAACAAACCTTGCCAGTACTTTTTAAAGCTGGCATATCTGTCTACGGCGTAAAAAGTCGATGCGGCGTAGGCGTTGACATCTTCGGGTTTGTCTCCGAACTGTCCGGCAAGATACATTTTGACCAGCGTACTTGACGGGTCGTCGTAATTCGGAAGTTTTATTTGATGAACGGCTTCGCCTTTGTTTTCAAGTTTTTCTTTTAAGAGGGCAACCTGCGTACTTTTTCCGCTTCCGTCAAGACCCTCGATGACTATAAATTTACCCTGTACCATTTTTTCACCCGTCAATAAATAAGATTAGTTTTTCTTCTTTATCGGGTAAGATCGAAAGATATAAAAACTTACCCATAGTAATTACAGTATATTATACCATTTTTACGGATTTAATCAATAGTTAGACACAAAATATTTGGCAGTTTTTAAGCGGTTTATGTTGACTTTAGGCAGTTTCTAATTTAAAATTAGATGCGAAAACAAGTTTTAAGGAGATGTGAAATATGAACGACATGAAAAGACCCGGTGCCTATGTAATAGGCGTCAGCAGTACAGGCGAAGAACTCTGCGCCGCAAGCGGAAGAATATCGACCCAAAAAGGCACTGCACTTGAAATATACGAAAAATCGCACGACAAAGAAAAAAACGCTTCGCTTATAGGAAAAGTTACCCGTTCGGGACACACTTCGACCCTCGAACACTGCTTTTATAATTTAGCGTTTTCGAACGTATCGGTCGTCGTCGAACAGTTCATGATTGAGTTTAGGCTCGCTTCATTCACCGTACAGTCAAGACGGTACGTCGATTTCAGTGATTGCGGATATCATGTTCCGAATTTCGAAAACGCCGAAATCAAAGAAAAATATACAAAGCACATGGACTTTCTTTTTGCGCTTTACCAAAAACTGACAGATGCCGGTATTCCCAAAGAGGACGCACGTTTTGTTCTCCCCTACTGCTTCAGAAGTAACTTTTTCTGTTCGCTTAACGCACGTGAACTTTTGAACGTACTTAAAAGTATGCTCTACGGCAGAGGAAGTAAGTATCCGGAAATAAAAGCTCTCGGAGAGGAACTTTACGCCCAATGCGTCAAACTCACCCCCGGCGTATTTTCCGACTTCGAGAACAAGTTCGCAGGTACAAAAGACAAAGGCGACTTTTCGTTCATCAAAGCTCAAAAATCCGCATCTCATCGCAAGACAACTCTTCTTTCGGCTACACCCGATGCGGAAAAAGTCATCGCCCGATCGGCACTGCTTGAAAGTACAACACTCGGCTTAGACGAGATAGAAAATGCAATTTCGGACAGTGACACAGTCGAAAAAATTCTCGGCGAAGTCTTCTCATCGTCACGTCCCCGTGCACTCGAACAGGTACAGTTCAGTTTCCTTTTGACCGACATGAGCCTTGCGTGCCTGACGCATTTGACACGCCACAGAATGCAGTCACTACTCGTGCCCGACATCAACCTTTGTGACAGGTCACGTTTCGTCGAACCCGAAAGCATCAAAGAAAACGCCGAACTTTTCGCTGAGTACAAGCAGGCTTTTTCGGACACCGCAAAACTTTACGGTGAGCTTAAAGAACTCGGCGTTGACGAAAGCGAACTTGTATATGTACTTTTAGCAGGCAATGTCATTGATGTTGTCACGGCGATGAACGCACGTGAACTTCTTCTTTTCTTCCGACTTCGTTCATGTACCAGAGCACAGTGGGAAATTCGTGACCACGCAAATTTAATGCTTGCACAGCTTAAAAAAGTTTCGCCCGTATTGTTCTCACACTACGGCCCGAGTTGCGTTGTTACGGGAAAATGTCCGGAAGGACGTTTCAGCTGTGGCAGAGTTGAGGAAATGAGAGAAAAATATTCGAACTGAGTTTAATTTCATACACAAGTTTAACCCCACAGTCTGTCTATGGCAGACTGTGGGGTTTAGTATAGACGGCGGACGCAGTCCGCCGTAGCGTGCGCAGTAGCGTAGCGAGTGCACGCTCTGAAATCAGGGGTTCGACGCCCCTGATTTCAGAAGAAAATTCGGATTTGTACAAAGTTGGAAGTTGCCCACACGGTGTGACCGTAGGGGCAACTTAGTTTAGAAGTGACTGCTCAAAGGTGCAGGAACCGAAAATCAAAGTGATTTCGAACTCCGCATTTCGAATTTCGAATTCAAATTCAAACCGCTGACTTTCCGACGAAAAACAGGGGCATCGAGCCCCTGTTTTTCGTGCGTGCACTCGCTTCGCTA
>CAZBXS010000033.1:0-11466 GCA_964495955.1 uncultured Faecalibacterium sp. | reverse complement strand
TATTTTGAGGTTACTTCTCTTTTTTATTGGGTCACATCATTTTAACACATACAATGAGAGGGTCTTAATTAAAAATAAAATTGGGAGTTTTGCAGGACGGGTGGGGTGCCGGGGTTTAGGGCGGCGAGCGAATGTGAAGCGGTACCCCGTGCGCTTGCCGTAGGCAAAGTGCTAAGGGGTGCCCGAACATTCGCTGAGAAACTATCGGTCAGATAAAATTTTCTCAAGCGTTGCAGTCGATTTACGGACAAGAGGAAATTTTATTTAACATATAACTTTCTGCTGTCTAAGTCCGACTTACCATTTCCTCTCGTCTGCTGTCTAAAATATACTTTTTGCCCCTACCATGCGGCGCTACGCATTCACCGCTCACGCCCTTCGGGCGTTCGGGTGCCTACTTCGCACCGACCCGCCCACCCACTCTGTGCCTTCGGCACAGGGTGGCATAAAGATATGACAGGCGTTTCGTGCAAGCACGAAACGCCTGTCTTGATTTTTGATTTCGTAATAACCCTACTTTGACTTTGTCGGCAATACACCGAGTTCGCCGACTTACGATTCGGCTACCGTCACAACATATCCGTCCTCGACGGTCGTTACGGCATTTTTGATTTCGGTGTTTTTCATGTCGTAGCCGATACCGACGCCGAGCATTTTCCCATAGGCTTCCTTTTTCGTCCAAACTCTGAAAAAGCGTTCCAGTACTCCCCTGTCATCACTTTCGTAATCTTCTTGTTTCGGTTCATAACCGAAAATGTATTCAAGTTCGCTTTCAGTTGCGAAACGTCTTGATGAGAGCATTTTCACCGGTCGTATTTTTTCTATGTCTATGCCGACCTCATTTTCGCTTACCGCACAAACGGCGCAGTCACCGCTGTGTGCGATACTGAAAAAAAGCGGAATGTTTTCGCAGTACGGCTTCGAATTTTCACCGTATTTTATTACTATTTCGCTTTCGGGTACTTTCGAAATTTTACTGAGCGCTTTCACTGCGAGCATGTGTCCGCACACGCTCCTCTTTTTGTCGTCGGAGAATTTGAGACTGTCGATTTTAATACGTTTTTCTTCGCACATTTGAGATTTTCGGTACTCAAATTCTTCATCTGTCAGGTCGTTTATGTTAAATTTGAAAATTTCCATATTTCCTCCGACGGTGTACACATTACGATTTCTGTACACAAAAATTAGTTACATATTTAAATTTTTGTCGCACTTCTACTGCCGGTAGAGAGTAGAATTCGGTTTCTCTACTGTAGAAAAGTCGAACGTAGACGCAGAAATTGTACGGTAGGGTGACTTTTCGTGTCGGCGGACTTAGAATGAAATCATCAAAAACAAGCCCACACGGGCAAAGGAGTGTTCAATATGTATTTTGAAAATGTAAAACTTCCGACCTACACGGAAAACGAGGAACTCTTAAACAGCGTGACCCACTCGGTAGGTATCGCATTCGGACTTTTCAGCCTGATAATGTTCCTGTTAAAGTCGGACAACCTTTATTCACGCATGGGTGCGATAATTTTCGGCTTGTCGATGACGGTGCTGTATCTTGCGTCGACTGTCTATCATGCACTCAAACCGTCATACGCTAAAAAGATAATGCGTGTCGTCGACCATGCTGTGATTTACCTGCTCATTGAGGGCACGAGCATACCGATAATGTTGGTCGCCGTCATGCCGTACAACCGAATTTTCGCCTATATTATGATATTTTTAAGTATCGCAATCGGCAGTGTCGGAACGGCTCTGACCTACATTGACCAAGAAAAATTCAAGGTCGTACAGACTGTCTTGTACATGGTTCTCGGTTGGATGTGTCTTGTTTTGGTTTACCCGATTTACAAGTACTGTCCGAGTGCTGTCAAGCTAATAATTTCTCTGATTTTGGGCGGTACCGTCTACACTGTCGGTACGGCGTTCCTATCGCTCGGACGGACGAAAAAGTACTTTCACACCATTTTCCACCTGTTCGTGCTCGCAGGGTCGCTGATACATTTTTTGGGACTTTATTTTTATTTGTACTGATTAACTTCTTCGGCATCGCCGTCACCCGACGAACTTTCCGCTACCGAAGTGGCTGCTTGTTTGGTTTTCTTTAACCTGTACACAAAAGCATAGACCAAAACGCAGATAAGTTCCAAAATCAAGCACGGGATAAATATGTACGACGGTTTCAAAAACGGCAAAATAATCGCAATCAAACCGCCGGCTGTCCAGATAATGCCGGAAATGCTCAAAAACTGAAAAATTTTACGCCACCAAATTGCCGAAAACACCGTCAAAATTATAAACGACGCAAGAGTGCCGAGCACGAAAGCTATAGGCGCATATGGTGCGACAAACGGAATGCTCTTAGCAATAAAATAGACAACTGTCGAAATAAAATATGTACCGAAAATCGAAATCAACGGAATGAAAACGTGAAGTGTACGCCTCGTGGCAGGGTCTCTTTTACGTCTTTCGTGACTGTGCCGAGAACCGCCGGCGGTCGAATAATAGTCGCCGTAAAACAGCGCATCGAGCGGAACGGAAAAGAGTTTTGCGATTTTCAAAAGCGTATATGCGTCGGGGATACTTTCCGCACGTTCCCACTTTGAAACGGCTTTGTCGCTGTAATTGAGACTTTCCGCAAGTTGTATCTGCGTCATTCCGGCACTTTTGCGAAGTGAAGCCAACCGCAACGCAAAATTCTTCTTGACCTGTTCTTCATTCATTCTTATCACCTTATCATAAACAAGATATAAACTCAGTATATATTATGAAAACAAACATTTCAATAAATTAATGTTAAAATATAAAAAATGTCATGTAATCTCATAATAAAAATCAGGTTGCTTCGGCAACCTGATTTTTATTACATATAGTTTTCACTTCCCGTCCCGTTCTCTGATAACAAAGCGGGTGGGGGTTCCTTCCAAGCCGAATACTTCTCTGATTTGGTTTTCGAGGTATCTTTGGTAGCTATAATGGAACAGATCTTTTTTGTTGACAAAACATACGAATGTCGGCGGTCTTGTCGACGCTTGGGTCATGTAGTAAATTTTAAGTCTCCTGCCCTTGTCCGTCGGTGGTTGCACTCTGGCTGTGGCGGAGGCTAAGACATCGTTTAACTTACCTGTTGATATACGCATGACATTCTGTTGGTCGACGAAATTGATAAGCTCAAACAGTCTGTCGAGTCTTTGACCTGTTTTCGCCGATATGAAAATTATCGGTGCGTAAGACATAAACGAAAAGTCGTTCATCAGCTTTTTTCTGTAGCTGTCCATGGTTCTGCCGTCTTTTTCGAGTGCGTCCCACTTGTTGACTGCGATTATGCACGCCTTGCCCATTTCGTGAGCGATGCCTGCTACTTTGCTGTCCTGCTCTGTGAAACCTTCGACTGCGTCGATAATTATGACGCAAACGGTGGCTCTTTCGACCGCCATTTTCGCTCTGATGACGCTGTACTTTTCAATTTGATCTTCGACCTTACTTTTGCGGCGAAGTCCGGCTGTATCTATGAACATAAAGTCGCCGTACTTGTTTGAAATGTACGTGTCGGTCGCATCTCTTGTCGTTCCGGCAATGTCGGAGACTATCGCTCTTTCTTCACCGGAAATTGCGTTAATAAGCGAGGATTTTCCTACATTGGGTTTTCCTATGACGGCAACTTTTACAATGCTGTCGTCGTCCTGTTCTTCTTCCTGTTTCGGAAGGTACTTTATAACTTCGTCCAAAAGGTCGCCTGTACCGTGACCGTGAATGGACGATACTTGTATCGGGTCACCTAAGCCGAGGTTGTAAAACTCATAAAATTCCAAAGGCGGTTCGCCTATCCTGTCGCACTTGTTGACGCAAAGCACGATGGGTTTTCCGCTTTTTTGGAGCATTGCGGCGACTTCTTCGTCCGTTGCGACTACACCTGTACGCATATCGGTAACAAGTATAATAACATCGGCACTGTCTATTGCAAGTTGAGCCTGTCTTCGCATTTGGGAAAGTATTATATCGTTCGATTTCGGCTCAATTCCGCCCGTATCTATCAGCAAAAAATTATATCCGAGCCATTCACAGTCGCCGTAAATTCTGTCACGTGTTACGCCCGGTGTGTCGTCGACTATCGCTTTTCTTTGACCTGTCAGCTTATTGAAAAGCGTCGATTTTCCGACGTTCGGTCTGCCGACGATGGCTACTATCGGTCTTGACATAATTGTCCCTCCTTATCTTCCTAACATTTTATCGAGCAATTCGTATCCGTCCGTTTCGCAGACGGTAATTTTTGTGTTCAGTCTCGCCTGTACTTCATCGACCGTCACGTCGTCAAGAAATTTATCTCTTTCGTGGCGGAGCATTACAGACGGTATCAGCAGTTCTTCGCCGAGCTCTTTTTTGTCCAAACCGTTCATGAGATCCTGTCCTACAACAAGTCCGGCGACGGTTATATTCTCGCCGAAAAATTCGTTTTTTATCTCGTAAACATTGATTTTCAGGTTTTCGAATTTTTCCTGTGCCGCTTCGGACAGCTCTTTTAATAACGGGTACGCCGCAACGCCGGTCGCAAGGCTTATTTTTCTCTCACACCGTAGCGGTTCGGTGTTTTCCTCGCCCTCAAGTGCGTCGTAAAATTCGGATTTAAGACTTGCCCAAAGTCCGACGCCGTTTTCTATCTGTGGGAAACCTTCGTAAAAGTCGGCTGTGGGGATCTCACGCTCGGCTTTCAGATAAAATTCATCGGAGGCGAACGCTAATCTTGTACCGTGAAAATAGTGGAAATGGTCGGCGAAACATTCGATTATATCTATCACTTCGCCTGCTGTCTTTTTGTCGTAACATTCGAGGTGGCACAAGCCCTCTCTGTGCTTCGTCAGTCCTACCGGTACGGCAGCTATGCTTTGTACTTGCGGGTAGAGTTTTCCGAGCTGTTCAAGTGAATATTCGAGTTCTTTCCCGTCGTTTATCCCCGGACAAAGTACAAGCTGAGTGTTCATTTCTATGCCTGCCTCGGCGAGACGGTGAATTATTTCAAGGCTCTTTCCTGCATTCTTATTTTTCATCATTTTTACACGAAGTTCGGGGTTCATCGTGTGTACGGAAATATTGACGGGACTTATGTGCATTTCGATTATTCGGTCGACATCGTGTTCGGAAAGGTTCGTCAAAGTGATATAATTTCCAAAAAGGAACGAGAGACGTGAGTCGTCGTCCTTAAAGTACAGGCTGTCTCGCATACCGTGTGGCATTTGGTCGATGAAACAGAAAATGCACTTATTTTTGCAATGTTGCTGTTTATCCATAAGGTAGGTTTCAAAGTCCAAACCTATATCGCTGTCGGCATCTTTTTTTATGATAAGATACCTGCGTTTTCCGCTTTCGGTCAGAATTTTGAGTGACACCGTATCTTCTTTGAGATAAAACTGATAGTCTAAGACATCGTTGATTTCTCTGCCGTTGATACATTCGAGCACATCGCCTTTGTGTATTTTGTGTCGGTAGGCTATTGAGCCTTTTTCAACAGAGTTGATTTTTACGGGCACATAATCCCCTCCTTTCCGTACTTGATAAGTTGCCGGTTTAAATCAAAAAGGCAGAGATATCCACATCTCCGCCTCTTCGCCGTTCTCAAAGACTAATCTAAAACTTAGAGTTGCCGTTTTCAAAGACTTATTCTGCGTCTTCCTTGACTACGACCTGCTTGCCCTTGTAGTAGCCACAGTTACCGCAAACCTTGTGCGGCTGAGCGTATTCGTTACAGTTGGGGCACTTAATGAGAGTGGGAGCGGTGAGCTTCCATACATTTGAGCGTCTCTTGTCCCTTCTTGCCTTTGAAACTCTTCTCTTTGGTACTGCCATGTCAGCACCTCCTTATAAAAATCTTAATAAATACTTAGCTGTCACTTTGCAATAAATCCTGCAAAGCCTGCAAACGAGGATCTATGTCTTTTTGACAGTTGCATGATCCTTCGTTGAGGTTCTTGCCACATTTTTGGCAAATCCCCTTGCAATCTTCTCGGCACAAAGTTTTCATCGGCAGCGAGAGGTAAATGTCCTCCAAAACAAGCTGTTCGATATCGAGCTTCATGTCTTCGACAAGTATAAACTCGTCGTTGTCCTCGTCGTTGAGTTCGGACACGAGAATATGTTCAATGGGAACAGTCATGTCTCTTGAAAAATCGGCTGCACACCTGTCGCAAACTCCGTCAAAGCGAAATTCGGCAACGGAATGAAGATAGACTATTCCGGTTTCGTTTTTAATCGAACCTCTTAATCTGACGGGAGTTGCGAATGGATACACTCCGCCGACATCAGCCGATGAAAAATCAAAATCGAAATTCGTTCCGATCTCGTCAGCACCGTTATTAAACACATTTTCAAGATTTATAAACATAACTCACCTCATACTCAAGATATTATATCTTTGTAAGGCACTTTTGTCAATATCAATAATGAAAATTTATCTATTTTTTCTGTCAAATCTCGACCGCTACGCTCTCTGTGGGTATTATAAAGTCGATTTCGGGGTGAGTTTTCATCATAATGTCCCTGAATTTTTCGACGGGTACACGTTTTGTCAGCGGTGGGAATGCGTCGTCGAAGTGGTCGACCAAGACTTTTTTCGGATGCGTAGTTTCTATAAACGGCGCTGTGATTTTCGGTATGCTCATGTTTCCGCCGTTGGCTAAGACGAATAAATCGCTGTCTTTTGGGTATTCGACGCCTTCGACTGTACCGAAAGAACCTGAGACAAGGACGCTTTTCCCCTCGCTTTCGATTTTGTACATGACAATTTCGTGCTTTTCGGGCATTTTCGTATGCGTTACAAATTCGGCGAGTAATTTCGGAAATTGAACAGCACATCTTCCGAATACCGACATCACGTAGCCGAAATCGAATTTTATGTGTTTGCTTTGATATGCCGTGATTTTGAATGTACCGATTTCGAACGTATCGCCCGCATATATAATATGTATACGTTTTTCGTCTGCGCCGTGCTTTTTTAGCGTACTTGCCGGTGTTTTCGTGCAGTAGACCGGTACTTGTCTGTCGATTTGCATAATTTCGGGAATGTCGTAGATGTGGTCAAAGTGACCGTGTGTTACCAAAATCGCATCGAAAGAAGCGAAATCTTCCGGCTTGATATTCGGCGTAAGTTTTTTGTTACGTCTGACGAACGGGTCGAAAATTATCCTTGTTTTTCCGTCGTCGATACCTACGGCTGCTGTGCCGTACCATGTTACCCTCATGTTTTTGTCTCCCTTATCGCAAAGTCAAATTTACACAGCACAAATTCCGCAAATGCTGTGTATTATGCGACAAACCGATGATAACATACAGACGGGTGAAATTCAACAGGTGTGCAATTTTGTTACGCTATTTTTACAAAAAGATAATTTTGTTCATTTTTGATTAAAAGTTCGATAATGTGCAGGACAATATGTACAGATTGCACAATTCGTCTTTTCGGTGCATTTTCGGTCGGGAAGCCGTTCGCCTGTACATCAAAAGAAATCAAAATGTTAAAAAATAAGTACGCTCGGCGGTCAAATATTAAGAAGTTATTGCATAGGTGAAAAAATATGTGTATTCACTTGCTTTTTTCAGATAAATAGTATAAAATTTACTGGTATATATGTACGGCTCACGCCTACAAAAAATAGACGAAAAGGATTGAACAGAAAAAATGGCTAAACAACCCGAAAAAACCAAAGCCGAAATCTACCGTGAGGAACGCAAGGCAAGACTTGCGAAAGCGGCGGCTAAAAAACAGAAGAAACAAAACAGAGTTGCAATGACTAAGGGCACGAAAACGGCAATCGCAGTTATCGTCGTTATCGCTCTCGTTGCCGGAATTGCAGGATTTGCACTTTCGAAGTCCGGAATTAAATACAAGCGCCCGGTTCTCGATATCGAGGGTATAGGCGAAGTCAGTGCAGCCGAGTATTCATTCTACTACCGAGTAATAGCTAACAACTATTTCCAGACCGGTTACTACTACGGCTCGCAGTACGGTTCTTCGTATGCGACGATGTTTACGGGCGGATATGACTACACTCAGTCACCCGACGCTCAGAAATACAGCGAAGAGCTCGAAGGATACGAAAATCCGACTTGGGCAGACTTCTTTGAAGTTACGGCAAAAAGCCAGATAATGACAGTCAAGGCTTACGCAAAGCTCGCTGTGGAAAAAGGTCTCGAACTTGACGACGAAGACAACGCAACTATAGAAGAACAGATCGCCGAACTTCAGGAGACCGCAACAGAAAACAGTTACACGCTCAATTCGTACCTCAAAGCAAACTACGGAAACGGCGTCAACAAGAGCCTCTTTAAGACAATACTTGAAGAACAGCAGTTAGCTTCCAAGTACGAAACGGTAATGACCGAGGAGTTCACAAGCAAGGTCACTGACGAAGAAATTCTTAAAGAGTACAACGAAGACACTACTGCTTACGACAAAGTCGGCATCGCCTACTACCTCGTTGAAGCCGACAAAGAAAAGACCACCGATGACGACGGAAACGAAAGCGAAGCAGTCACAGACAAGACGATGAAAGCCGCTAAAAAAGCAGCGCAGAAACTCGCAAATAACAAGACAGTCAATGCTCTCTCTAAAGCGGTTGACAAGTACGACGGAGAAGCCGATGCACTCTCGCAGATCAAAAACACAGACATGAGCACGATTTCAAGCTATATCAGCTCCGACGCTGCCGAATGGATCTATGGCAAGAACGTTTCCAAGGGCGACACGAAGATTTTCGAAGTTGAAAATTCCGGTTACTATGTATGCATGGTACTTGCAGCTCCCCACAGAGAAGACAGAAACACAATTGATGTCCGTCACATTCTCATTGACTTTACAGAAGAAGACGACACAAGCGACGAAGACAAGACCGATGATACAACAGACGAAAGCAAGAGTGCAGACGACAGTGCAAGCACTGTAGACGTACCCGCACTTGACACATTCAAAGACGCTTCGATCGACATGTCGGTTACCGCAAAGAACGCCAAAGACGCCGAAGCATATGAAAAGGCAGAACTTATTCTTCGCCAATACCTCAACGGTGACAGAACAGCCGAAAAATTCGGAGAGCTCGCTAACGAAAACTCAACCGATACAGGTTCAAACGAAAACGGCGGACTTTATGAAGATGTCGCACCGGGAACAATGGTTGACGAATTCAACGATTGGTGCTTCGATCCCGACCGTAAGGCGGGCGATGTAGGCATTGTCGAGACAGACTACGGATACCACATCATGTACTTCGTTGAGACTAACGAAGATCCCGAATGGAGAGCAAGTATCAAGTCACATCTTGCAGAGCACGCTTTTGAGGACTTCGTAGAAGAAAATGTCAGCGAAGAAAAGTACCCCATCACAGTTACAAACCAAGGCTACATTGACGACGCAGTTAAGTCGGCAATAAATCTCATCAAGAGACAGATCCAGAGCCTCAGCTCATCATCAAGCCTTTCATACTAAGATTTGATTTATCGTAACTCACGCCCTCGCAAAGCGAGGGCGTGAGTTTTATATCTTATATTCGGTTTGTGCGCTTTGGGAAGTCTGTGCGAGGGCAAAATGTTTCGCCGAAGGCGAAACTGCGTGGCAGAGCCACGCACTTCTTCGCAAAGCGAAGAAGATTTTGCCCGTAGTTCCCTTGAGGCAGTGAGGCGGAATTTCACGCAAGCGAGCGCATTGTGCTCGCTTGCGGACTTCTGCGGTCGAAAAATTTATTTTTCGACCGCCGTCGCACTAAGCTGAAATACCATCATATTTTCGGGTGAAATGGGTTGTAGGCATTCTCCTGCTCCGGTTTTTTGATTTTCATTGCCGAGGCTCTGACTACAGATGCGTCGCCGTACTTTGAGCGTATTGCGTCAACCTGACTTTCGAGTTTTTCGAGCTTTTCGTTTCGCTCATTGTCACAAAAGAGGTTAAATTGGCACGCATCGTTTTCGTCGACGAAGTCAGTGGCGTGTATTGTCACCGAACGCACTTCGCTTTTCCAGTTCCAATTTTCCTTAAAAAGTTCCATTGCGGTCGCAACCAGCTCCTCAACAAGTCTTGTCGGTTGGCGAAGTTTTCTCTGTCGTTCTATGGAGACCAAGCGGTCGTTTCGTATTGAAATTGATACGACCGACGCCAAAACTCCGTCTTTTCTGAGATTATGTGCGACGGACTCGGCGAGCGAAACGAATGTTGCCCTCACTTCGTCGTTGTCGGTGAGATTTTTCGGCTGTGTCGTTCCGTGGCTGTAGCTCTTGGCTTTCGGGAGTGCTTGTGTTTTCAGTACAGGTGAAGTGTCATATCCGTTGACGACTTTCCACAGTTCGAGACCCATTTTTCCAAGTTCCAATTCAAGTACGTTCCTTTTGCATCCTGCGACGTCGCCTATTGTCCTAAGTCCGATACGTTCAAGGGTTTTCATTGTCGATTTTCCGACGCCGATTATTGAGTCGGCAGGAAGATTCCATATTTTTTCTTTGAAATTTTCCTGTGAAAGTACGGTCACTGCGTCCGGCTTTTTCAGGTCACTGCCTAATTTTGCAAAAACTTTGTTAAAGCTGACGCCGACCGATATCGTAACGCCGATCTCCGACTTTATCCGCTCTTTTATTTTGTACGCAATTTCTTCGCCTGTACCGAAAAGTAGCGAACTTCCGGTCACGTCAAGCCAGCATTCGTCTATGCCGAACGGTTCGACCATGTCGGTGTATTCGGAGTAGATCGCTCTGGCACGTCGGGAAAAATCGACGTATCTGTCGTAGTGCGGTTCGACGCAGACGAGGTTCGGGCACTTGTTTTTCGCCTGCCATATTGCTTCGGCTGTTTTGACACCGTACGCCTTGGCTTTTTCGTTTTTGGCAAGAACGATGCCGTGGCGTTCCTCGACACTTCCGCAGACAGCCATGGGGACTTTTTTGAGTTCGGGGTCGTAGAACGCTTCGACGGAGGCAAAAAAGTTGTTCAAATCGCAATGCAAAATGACCCTGTTATTATAAAGTGACGGCATTTTCTCACCTCGTTTAGAACATTTGTTCGGTTTACGGTATTATAATACACCATACAAATGCATTTGTCAATAGTTTTTTTATTCGGCGATTTGTAGCTGTAGAACTCGTAATATCTGTATCAGATGAGACAGGTTTGGTGAGTTGGTGGTATGGACACCGGGTGGGTGGGCGGGTCGATGCGTAGCAGGCACCGAAACGCCCGAAGGGCGTGAGAGGTGAATGCGTAGCATCGCTTTGTGGGTGTAGTATTTTCCTGCGAAGTAAAACTTAATGGGAGCCGAAAAATTTATTGTGTCGCTTTTCGGTTTAGCACAAATTCAAAATAACGCAGGTTGTCCCCTATACACAGCCGAAAACAAGAAAGTGCCCTCGGAGCTAAGCTCCGAGGGCACAAGCCATTTAGTTTTTTAGTCACAGACCTTATTTAATAGTGCAATACATAAAGTACTTGTAACCGAGCGGGTTGGA
>CAZBXS010000032.1:0-11686 GCA_964495955.1 uncultured Faecalibacterium sp. | reverse complement strand
CGATACAGTCATATATAACTCTGTACATACGCATATCTATGCCGTCACGCTCTGCATTCGCCTGTGCGACCGGGTCGGGACGAACATTAAATCCGACTATGATAGCGTTAGACGCACCGGCGAGCATAACGTCGGACTCGTTGATAGCACCGACACCGCCGTGAATGACCTTGACACGTACTTCTTCGTTGGATATCTTTTCAAGGTTTTGTTTAACCGCTTCCACAGAGCCTTGTACGTCCGCTTTGACGATTATCTTCAGCTCTTTCATCTCGCCCTCCTGCATGGAAGTAAAGAGATTTTCGAGCGTAACTTTCTGGTACGAATTGAACTGTTCCTGCTTTGCTTGATGCTTTCTCTGTTCGACGAGTTCACGGGCAAGTCTTTCGTCGCTGACGACGTTGAATGCGTCACCTGCGTTCGGAGTTTCCGCAAGACCCATTATTTCGACAGGTACGGAGGGCCCTGCTGTATTGACCTTTTGTCCTCTGTCGTTAGTCATAACACGAACTCTGCCGACAGATGTTCCTGCTACAATGATATCGCTTGACTTGAGAGTACCGTTTTGTACAAGGAGTGTCGCAATAGGGCCTCTGCTCTTGTCAAGTCTTGCTTCTATAACAACGCCCTTACTGGCTCTGTTCGGATTAGCTTTCAGTTCGGCAACTTCGGCAACAAGGAGTATCGACTCAAGAAGCGAATCAATGCCCATATGCGTCTTAGCCGATACGGGAACACAGATAGTGTCACCGCCCCATTCTTCAGGAACGAGACCGTATTCTGTCAACTGCTGCATAACTCTGTCGGGGTTTGCACCGGGTTTATCCATCTTGTTGACAGCTACTATTATCTGAACTTCGGCAGCTTTGGCGTGGTTTATCGCTTCGACCGTCTGAGGCATGATACCGTCGTCCGCCGCAACAACAAGTACGGCAATATCGGTAGCCATAGCACCTCTGGCACGCATTGCGGTGAACGCAGCGTGACCCGGTGTATCAAGAAAAGTAATTCTCTTACCGCCGCAGTTTACTCTGTAAGCACCGATATGCTGAGTGATACCGCCGGCTTCCGTAGCCGTAACTTCCGTATTTCTGATAGCGTCGAGGATAGAAGTTTTACCGTGGTCAACGTGACCCATGACAACTACGACCGGGTCTCTGGGCTGAAGGTCTTCTTCCTTGTCTTCGCTGTCGTCGATAATTCTTTCTTCAATCGTTACAACGACTTCTCTTTCGACCTTTGCGCCGAGTTCCGTAGCGACTATTTCGGCTGTGTCGAAGTCTATGACCTCGTTGACAGTCGCCATTACGCCGTAAGAAAACAGCTTCTTTATAACTTCCGCAGCGGTTCTCTTGAGCTGAGACGCAAGTTCGCCGACCGTTATTTCATCGCCGACTTTGACGACTATCTGCGGTCTCTTGGCTCTTTCTTCTTCTATTCTTCTTATTCTGTCGGCTTCGGTTTCCCTCTTGCCTTTCTTTTTGTTGTACTGTTGACTTTTCTGCTTGAGCTTTTGTTTGTTCGGGCCCATGTCTCTGCCCTTGGTACTTGATGACGCCATCTCGTCGTACTTTTCGTTGTACTTATCCAGGTTGATGTTGGACGCTCTGGTGTCAACTCTTCTTGCCTCGCCCTTGGTTCTGGACTGTATTTTGTGGTCGTCCTTGTTTTTCTGAGGCTGTTTTTCCGCAGATTTTTCGCTCGGTTTCTTTTCGGCAGGTTTTGCGTCTGTCTTAGCGTCGGTCTTTTTCGCTTTCGGCTTTTGCTCCTGCTTTTTATCCTGCGGTTTCTTTTCTTCTTTTGTTTCCGCTTTTTTCTCGGTTACAGCTTCGGATTTCTTTTCCTTTTTCTCTTTCTTTTCCTCAGTCTTAACTTCTTCGGGTTCTTCTTTCTTCGTACCCGCAGCGAAATAAGAGTCAAAGGATTTGACCGAGTGCTTGGCTGTTATAACTTCGAAAAGTAAATCAAGTTCGTTGGGATCGAGAGCGGTCATCGACTTTTTCGCCTCAAATCCGTTTTCTGTGAGTATCTCGATTACTTCTTTGCTGTTTATATCAAAATCTTTGGCTAATTCATGTACTTTATATTTGTCTCTCGGCATAGTTTTTCCTCCTTATGTTAGACGGTGTTGCCGTTTCTAAGATGCCGTTTCAGTCCCTCGGCAAAACCTTCGTCGTCAACCGTTATGACGCCTGCTTTGGAACCGACGGCGTGACCTAATTCGAACATTGTGCACTCAACGGTAAAAATCGGAATGTCTTTTCCCTGTGTGTTCGAAAGATTTTTAAACTCGTTTTGAAGTCTTTCGGACGTATCGCACGAAAGTATACACATTTTCGCTTTACCCGATACGAGCGAACCTTTCGCCGCATCGTGACCTAAGCTGAGTTTCCCCGCTCTGCGTGCCATTCCCAAAAGCGACAGAAATTTCTCATTCATTTTCTATCAGCTCCTGTTCCATTCGGTCATAAACTTCATCGGGTATAACGCATTCAAGCGAGCGTTCTATTCTTTTCGCCTTTCGTGCCGCTTTCAAGCATTCGGCTTTCTTGCATACATATGCACCTCTGCCGGATTTTTTGCCTGTCAGGTCAAGCGATATTTCGTATTCTTCCGTTTGGCTGTCTTTCACTTTGGATTTGACAACTCTTACGAGGTCTCTTTTGTCGAACATTTCGCCGCAACCGAGGCATTTTCTTTGCGGTATTTTCTTTTGTTTCACCGTTATCCCCCCTATGAAGTGATTTTATGTTATCAAACCTGTGATTCGGATTTAATGTCTATTTTCCAGCCGGTGAGCTTTGCGGCAAGTCTTACGTTCTGACCTTTGTTGCCTATAGCAAGAGAGAGCTGGGTGTCGGGTACTACCGCAACACATGTTCTTGCGCCTTCCGGATCTACCGTTACATTAAGAACGGTTGCCGGAGCGAGCGCACCTGCGATATATTCGGCGGGATCGTCGCTGTACTTGACAACGTCTATCTTTTCACCGCAAAGTGCATCGACGACATTCGAAACACGTGCGCCTTTCGGGCCTATGCATGAGCCGACTGCGTCGACGTTTTCGTCGTTTGACTTAACGGCGATTTTCGTTCTCGAACCGGCTTCTCTCGAAACTGAAATTACTTCAATAGTTCCGTCGTATATTTCGGGTACTTCCATCTCGAAAAGTCTCTTGACAAGTCCGGGGTGCTTTCTTGAAATACTTGCGTATGATGTACCGTTATCGGTAGCTACGGAAGCGACATAAACTTTTATAAGCTGGTCTGCTTTCAGTTCGTCGTTCGGCAACTGGTCGGCTTTCGGAAGATAGCCCATAGCCCTACCAATTTCTATTCTTGCGTCGCCCGTTACCATGTCAACAGATACGACTTTCGCCGTTACTACTTCGTGGTGTCTTGATGCGAATTCTTTGTTCGCAAGTTCTCTTTCCGCTTCTCTTATACCCTGACGGATAACAGATTTTGCGGTCTGAGCTACTATTCTGCCGAACTTTTTCGTTTCAAGGGGTATTTCTACCGTTCCTCCTACAACTGCGTTTGCGTCGTACACTCTGGCTTCTTCAAGCGTCAGATCGGATACGGCGTCCTCGATTTCTTCGACGACGTTCTTTCTGACATATACTCTCATCGTCTGATTTTCGGGATCAATGTCACAGACGACTATGTCTCTGTTTTGATATGTGCTTCTTGTAGCGGAAATTATAGCCGCCTTTATTTTTTCATAGAGGTATTCGGCGGAGATGCCTTTTTGTTCTTCAAGGAGTTTTACCGCTTCGAAGAACTCCTTGTTCATCTGTTCTTTTTCGTCAACCTCGTTTTTCTTAGTCTTTCTCATTTTTGCCGATCATTCCTTTCCGTATATTTTAAAAATTTCTTACTGATTAAATGCGTCCGTGTCGTAATCGTTGAGTTTGACCCATGACGCTTCTTTTTTCGTGAAGGTGAAACCCGAACCGTCTTCAAGTCTGACGGTTATGTTGCCGTCGTCGAACGACTCCAAAGTACCGACAAAATCACGCTGATTGTCAACGGGTCGTATCATTCTGACAAGTACGCTTTCGCCCAAACATTTTTCGAAGTGTTCCGGACGGGTCAATTCACGCTCCAAACCGGGTGAGCTGACTTCAAGGCAATAGCTTTGTTCGATCGGGTCGGCGTCGTCAAGAGGCTTGTCGATAGCGTGGCTGAAGTCAACGCAGTCGTCAATATCCACTCCGCCCTCCTTGTCGATAAATATTCTCAGGTAGTAAGACGCTCCTTCTTTTTCGAAGCGAATGTCCCATATTGTCAGTCCCAACTCTTTCGCATAAGGCTCGACAAGTTGTCTGACGGTGGCGACGGTGTTTCCGCCTTTTCCTTTAGCCATATCAGCACTCCTTCCACAAACAAACGAGAGCGGGCGCAAACCCACTCTCGAACCTTAATTCTTACTTTAAAAGTATAGCACTAATGTGCCGAAATATCAAGTGTTTTCTTAAATTTTTACATTCTGACTAAAAATTGCGTCAAAGTGCTTTGTTTTTTGGGGTTATTACGGCTTTATGCACAATTCGGACAGTATATCCGACTTTAAGACGCCGTATTATCCCTCGTTAAGCTCGTTCTTCTCAAGATATTCGTCATAAGTCTCTACCCTGTCATAGACAGTACCGTCGGGTTTAAATTCGATGATACGGGTAGCGACCGTCTGGGTGAACTGGTGGTCGTGAGAAGTGAAGAATATCGCACCGGGGAATTTTATAAGTGCGTTATTTAAAGAAGTTATCGACTCAAGGTCAAGATGGTTCGTCGGCTCGTCCAATATAAGTACGTTCGAACCGCTGAGCATCATTTTAATCAGCATACAGCGAACTCTTTCACCACCTGAAAGTACTTTCGCTTTTTTCGTCGCTTCTTCACCTGAGAACATGAGCCTGCCGAGCCAGCCTCTGACATCTGTTTCAAACTGTAAATCGGAATAATTTCTGACCCAGTCAATAAGCGAGTCTTCGCAGCCGTCGAAAAACGCCGAGTTATCGTTCGGGAAGTACGCCTGACTTGTCGTAACACCCCATTTGAACGAGCCTTCGTCCGCTTCTTCCTCACCGACAAGTATCTTGAAAAATTCCGTCTTTGCTACGGCGTCCGTTCCTACAAAAGCGACCTTTTCGTTGGGTCTTATCGTGAACGAAACATTATCAAGTACTTTTCGGTCGCCGACGGTTTTGGTAAGTCCCGTCACTGTCAAAAGATCGTTGCCTATCTCTCGGTCGGGTTTAAACTCGATAAACGGAAAACGGCGTGAAGATACGGGCATATCCTCTAAAACGAGGTTGTCAAGTAATTTCTTTCGGCTTGTAGCCTGTTTGGATTTTGATGCGTTAGCGCTGAAACGGGCAATGAATTCCTGAAGTTCTTTCATTTTCGCCTCGGTCTTCTTGTTTTGCTCTCTCATCTGACGCTGTGCCATTTGTGTGTATTCATACCAGAAATCGTAGTTTCCGACGTACATGGTTATTTTTCCGAAGTCGACATCGGCTATGTGCGTGCAGACCTTGTTGAGAAAGTGTCTGTCGTGGCTGACGACTATGACTGTATTTTCAAAATTCAAAAGGAAGTTTTCGAGCCAGTCTATCGCCTTGACGTCCAAGTGGTTCGTCGGCTCGTCCAAAAGAAGTATATCCGGATTTCCGAAAAGAGCCTGAGCTAAAAGCACCTTAACTTTCATATCACCCGAAAGTTCGCTCATTTTCATGTAGTGATATTCGTTTCCGACGCCCAGAGCGTTAAGGAGGATTTCTGCGTCGCTTTCTGCGCTCCAGCCGTCCATTTCGGCGAATTCGTCCTCAAGCTCGCATATACGTATGCCGTCCTCGTCACTCATTTCGTCAAGGGCGTATATTCTCTCTTTTTCGTCCATAACTTCGATAAGATGGGGGTTGCCCATGAGAACGGTACGGATAACTTCGTACTCGTCAAAGGCGAAGTGATCCTGTTTTAAGACCGACATTCTCTCGCCCGGAGTTATGCTGACGTGACCCTTGTTGGGTTCGATATCACCTGAAAGTATTTTCAAAAATGTCGATTTTCCCGCACCGTTCGCTCCGATAAGACCGTAGCAGTTACCGTGGGTAAAGTTTATCGACACGTTTTTAAAAAGTTCACGTCCGCCGTATTGCAGTGTTACGTTGTTTGTACTTATCATTATTTTTCCCTCACCAAATATTTTCGTATTTCAGTTCGCCGTTTGCGAGTATGTGATACTTAACTTCTATCGACTTCATTCCGACGGTGTACTTGGTTATGACCAATGCGCTGTCCCAGTACTTGTGAATGAGTTTCGTCTTGCTTCTTGTGTGCTTTCCGCTGATGAGCGGAAATGGAATTTCCGGCTGTTTTTCGCCGTCTTTGATTATTACGGTCGGGTGACCGTTTTCGAATGTGTAGCTGAAATTTTCGCCCGAAACAGTGCACTTTTCGTCACTGCCCGTTATTTTTATGTTTTCCATTTTTCCTGTACAGCGTTATGCGCTTATCCTTTCTACCATATTTTTAGCCCAAGTTCCGCTTTTTACCATTGCGTAACCTATGACTGATTTTATCGACTCGGAAAATAGTATTATATAATAAATCGTCACGATGTAAAGCGAGGTGTACCTCGTCAGAACATATGCAAGCGGAATGAGAATGACCCATGTAAACACGCTGTCGAAAAGCAGGGTTATGAACGTTTTTCCGCCCGTTCTTATCGTAAAGTAGCAACTGTGGTTAAACGAATGTATCGGCATTGCAAGAGCCGCAGCTATCATTAACTTTGTCGCAAGTTCTCTGACTGTATCTTCCGTGTTATATATAAGAGGAATGTAAGGTGCGGCTAAGATAAACAGTCCGCCAATCACAAAGCAGGTCATGACCGACAAAACGATCATCTTTCTTGCCGTATCTTTCGCTTTTTCCAGTTCGCCCGCTCCGAGCATGGGCCCGACGACTATTGATATAGACGAACCCAGCGCCATGAAAACGATATTGAAAAGGTTCGATACGGTCGAGGAAATATTGAACGCCGCAACGACCGCAAGTCCCCTTGTCGAATAGCTTTGTATGAGCATTGTCATTCCGAGCGACCACATTATCTCGTTGATCAAAAGCGGTGTGCCTTTAACCGTTATCGCTTTTACAAGTGCCGTGGGTATTTTTGCACTTCGGTAGAAGCCTTTTATGAATTTGTGTTCGTCACTTCTGAGATGTGTGGCAAGTACGACGATTATAAGTTCCACAAATCTCGACATGACCGTCGCTATCGCCGCACCGACAACTCCCATGGCTTTCGCACCGAAGTGACCGAAAATGAATACGTAGTTAAAGAAAAGGTTGACAGCTACCGCCGCAACACCCGCTACCATCGGGAGAACGGTGTGTCCCGTTTCACGAAGGGTCGTAGCGTACATTTGAGACAGTGCGTAGGGCAAAAGTCCTATCAGCATAACTTTCAAGTACTCCTGACCGTAGTGTAACGTCCGTTCGATATCTCCGACATCATCACCGCTTGCCGACAGGAAAAGTCTTATCAACGGTTCGTCGAATTTTATAAAGATAAACAGTGCTACGACAAAAATTACCAATGCCAAGTACAGTTTGTATCTCATCGTTTCGCCGACTTTTTTGTGGTCGCCTTTTCCGTAGTACTGAGCCGAGAAAATGCCTGCACCGGAAAATCCGCCGAATATCGCAAGGTTAAAAATAAAGATCATATTTCCGACTATTGCGACGCCCGACATCTGTTCGGTTCCGACCCTGCCGACCATTATGTTGTCGAGGAAACTGACGAAATTCGTTATGAAATTTTGGATTATCATGGGCAGTGCCATGACGCACACCGTTTTGTAGAAATTTTTATCACCGAAATATTTTTTCATAAGCACCTCATATTTTAGTCATTGCGTGGACTTTCCGTTTGTGCCGTTTTTCCCGTACAGGCGACACTCACCCGTACAAACAAAAACATCTTCGCCGTCGGCACACAACTTGTTAGTATAGCACAGTACAGCAAAAAAGTAAAGAACCGCAGACACGCAGTTCTTTACTTTTTATTGAAATTTTCATTTTTGTCAGTCAAGAATATAAATTTCGACATTTCTTCTGCCGAAGTTTACACATTCGCTGTAACTTCTCATGTACAGGTCGACGACCGTTCCGCTTCCGTTATAGGCAAATCCGCCCGTATCGGCAGCTATTGCGTAGCCGTAGACATATTTTCCGTCGGAAGATACGATATACATTTTCGTGCCGTAGGGAATTTGCTTGGGATTTACCGCAACATAGCCCGGTTTGACCTTAACGCCCGTTGAGCAGGTAGTGCCCGAGCAATAAGCCGTCGCTTTGCCGGTTATGAGCTTTTTGTAGTTAGTGGGTCTTCCGTTCTTGTCGAGCTTGACATCGGACGGGAGAGAAAATTCGGATATCGTCTTTTTGCCGTTGACCTTCACAACGGGTCTTGACTTCGTTCCTTTTTTGATAACCTTGTCAACAGCCTCGGCAGTGACCTTTGTTTTCACAACCTCGGATTTTACAAGCTCGCCGTCGACATATTTATCCTTGTAGGTTACTACCTTGGAGCCGCTCTTGCCTTCCTTGACGACCTTCGTCTGGTCGGTATACATCGAGCTGTCCTTTACTGTTTTAACGTTATAGGAAAGCTTTTGCGTTTCCTTGCGTTTTTCGTATTCCACGCGCTTAATTCTGATCTTCATACCCTCCTTGACCTTCTTGTCAAGGCTGACGTTGATCTCATCGTTTTTGCCAAGGGTAATTCCCGCTTTTTCAAGTGCGTCCGATACCGTTCCGCCCGATACGTTATAGCTTTTCGTTTTTCCGTCCGCCGTTATGGTGACACCGAAGGCTCTTGAGACGACTATTTGCATAGAGTCGAATACATAAAGCTCAAGATCGAAGTTTACCGAGTCTCCCTCGGAAAGCTTGATGCCCGCCATTTCGAGCGCGTTTTTGACTGTACCGGCTGTTTTAACGAAGTAATCGTGTTTTCCGTCGGTTATCTTGACCTCTTTTGCGCGGTAAACGTAGATGATGGGTTCTTCATCGACGTTGTTATTCGTGTAGCCGGTCAGGTCAACCAAGTCGTATTCGCCGATTTCCACATTCGCCTTGTTGAGGATGTCCTCGGGAAGGGAGGAGAATGAAACTACCTTTATCAATTCGTTATCGCAAAAAACGTAGGCAGTCGTCAAATCGGCGGCGGCAACAACCGTTGAAGCCGTGCAGGTGATTATAACGAGGATAGCGACTATAACTCTGACGAGCTGATAGCGAAGACGCTCGTTTGCACCTTTCATTTTGTTAATCATCGAATTGCTCCTTTTAAGTATCGAACACCCGAAAAACTGTCTCGAAAACGAGACGTTCTTCTCAGATTTTGCATTGCCTGCAATGTGCGTTCGATCGTAATTTTCGCAGCGACAAACGGCATTATAGTATTTTTCGCCCAAGTTGTCAAATATTTTTTCAGGTCGTTTTTGTGCAAAATGACGAAACGGTTTTAATTTTTCTTCATAAATCGCCTTTTTTCGCCCCAAGTTCGTGCTTACATTTTAAAGTGGTGAAGTAAAATTGATGAAATTTTTGTGAAAAAGTTGAAAAATTCGGGTTTTTAAATTTTGGTCGTTTTTTGTATACATATTATATCGAAGTGTCGACTAAATCGGGCGGTTTAATTATATATTTCAGATGTCGGAAATGCTTGGTTTCTGTCACACGGCAGAGGCCGAATTTGTGCTTTTATGTCAGTGTGTTTATTGATGTTTAAGCGGTGTGGCAATTGTTTGATTTGAACGACTTTTACTAAGGCTGACGAGGATGCTTATTGCGTTGTACGGGCGGTGATTTTTAGTTTCTGCTGTTGTATTTAAATTCGTAATTATTTTATTTTCGGTTTCGGTTTCTCTTTGCAATTCGTTCTTTGTCCGACAATCCCCCTTAAATCCGTTTAAAATATTGACAAACGCCCTCTCGACAGCGCCCTTTACGCAAGGGAGCCTTAGGACTTTAAGGTTTCTGCGGTTGGGTGTAATTTTCATCTGCCTCTACCCCTCTGTCACGCTTTGCGTGACATCTCCCCTAAAGGTGAGACGAGATTTAGTTCCTGCTCAATGTCGGTTTTAGCTTCTCTGTAGGGCAACGAGATGTGACCGTTCCGGCTTGTTCTTATTCTGACTTTCCAACGAAAAACGAGGGCATCGAACCCTCGCTTTTCGTGCGTGCACTCGCTTCGCTACTGCGCACGCTTTTAGTTTCTGCTGTTGTATTTAAATTCGGAATTATTTTATTTTCTGTTTCTCTTTGCAATTCGTTCTTTCTTCAACAATCCCCCCTTAAATCCGTTTAAAATATTGACAAACGCCCTCTCGCTATTCCCCCTCGAAGTTGTTCGACTTTCGGGATTAAGTCGGCAAGTACCGAAAACAAATAAGCACAAGCAGTCAAGTACAAAAAGAAAAAGAAAACACGTACAAATTAACACGTACAAAAGAAAAACAGACGGTGGATTTTTGTCCGCCGTCTGTGCGTTTATATTAGTTTTTTATGTGCGTATATAAGCCTATTTATGTGCCTATATAATAGTATGCACAAAATTTAGATTTGTTTCAAAAGTGTCGGCAATTTCGCTATCGCTCCGGCAAGACCCTTGAGGATAATTCCGAGACCTTTGCCTTCGCTTTCGCCGTTGAGTATCATGAGAAGTCCCTTTGCCATGTCTTCGGTGAATACTCCTCCGCTCATTGCTACGAAGTCACGAATGGGTATCTGAAGTGCCATGGCTTTCATCATGCCCGATGACGAACCGCCTGCGTTGAAATTAAGTCCCATTACTTTGTCTATGAGTACATTTATACGCTTGCCCCATTTTGAGTTTACTGCGTCCTCAAGTGAGCAGTTGAGGTTGAGAGGTTCACATACATCTCTTGTCGTCGGCGGTATTTCACGACCGAGAACGGTTGCAAACTGACCGTCGGGAACGTTCATTATATCAGCTGTGTAGTATGCAGGTGCGGATACTCTGAAGTCGGGGATTTCCGCTTCGACTGTACTTTCGACATTGACAGTAGCCGTCAGGCGTACATCTCTTGACGATGCGGCAACGAGGATATCGAAGTCACCGCTTTCGACGTGCCAGTCGTTGATGTTCATATTATAGTATGCGAAAGCACGCTTGCAAAGGTCAACGGAAACCGTCTTTTCTTCGCCTGCCTCAAGATAGACTTTCTTGAAGCCTTTGAGTTCTTTCGTCGGGCGGAAGATAGTGCTTTCCTTGTCGGAAACATAAACCTGTGCTATTTCGGCGCCTGCTGCTTTTCCTGTGTTCTTTATTTTGAAAGTAACGGTAAGTGTATCCGTGTCTTTGATTTTCTTCTTGCTCAGTTTAATGTCGGAGTACTCGAAATTCGTGTACGACAGACCGTAGCCGAACGGGAAAAGTACATCTTTTTTCGCCGTATCGTAGTATCTGTATCCGATGTAGACGCTCTCCCTGTACTCAACAGTTCTCAAAGAGCCGGGGAAGTTGTTATATGACGGGTTGTCGCTAAGAGCAAGAGGATAAGTCTCCGGAAGTTTTCCGCAGGGATTGAATTTTCCGGAAAGGAGGTCGACTATCGCACTGCCGCCTGCCTGACCGCCGAGATAAGCGTTGA
>CAZBXS010000031.1:0-11697 GCA_964495955.1 uncultured Faecalibacterium sp. | reverse complement strand
GGTGTGGTCTTTGAGTTTATCTACATTTTCTGTCCTTGTCGCACCGCAAGTACACTTGTAGGTCTTAACGCCCTGATTGAGATGTGTCGGCTGAGTTGTTACCGTGCCGTTATCCCATGTGTGAAGTACGCCCTTGCTATAGATGTTACAGCCGTTGACGCACTTGTAAGAGTGTGTGCCGTCTTTGTTGTCTTTGATTTCGCCTGTGTAGGAGTGTGAAAGCTGAGCTTTGGTGAACGAGGTTAAATCGTTTTTGCCCGTTGCGCTGACTTCGGCGTTAGCTGCGAAGTACTTGTTACACTCGGTACACTGCTTGTATGCGTCGTGTCCGGTGGCAAGACATGTCGGTGCTTTCGCTTCGGTCACATCGCCGAATGTATGAGCTGTCTTGACTGTTACACTTCTATAGGCGGTTTCAGTTGACAGGTCGAGAAGCTCACCGTTTTCGTCATAGTAACCGGCACAGGAAGCAAGATAGTTAGCGAGGTTGTCGTTTTCTACGCCTGTTTCACCAAGCCAAATTGCCCAATAAGTACCGCCTGCGATAGTAGCGCCGGGGGAGAAGATGTTAATTGAAATTTCGAAAACACCCTCTTCACCGGAGTTCGTGATAGTTGCGTCGGCTTTAACTTCAATTCTGTATGAGCTGGGGTTCTCCCATGTGTGACCGTTAAGGTCGAATGTGATCGCCTTGTCGATAGTTACGCTGCCATGGTCAATATCTTTCAGAAGTTTCACCGTATCGCCGTCATTGGCATATGCGAGAGCTTCATTTAAGGAGTCAAAGCCTGTTGCACCTGTCGAAGTTATCAAAGCGAAGTTCTGTTTTTCTTTGCATATCGGGCAGACATAATCGCTGTCGAGACCTGTGTGCTTGTGGTTTGCACCACAGACTGTGCACTTTCCGTCTTCGCCGAATGTGTGTTCGGTGTGTGCGTAGTAAACGGTAGCGTTCAAGAACGCATTGTTTTCTCCATCGTCGTCGTTGTCGACTTTGATTTCTTTCCACTGTGCTTCTGTGCCCTCGTAGCAAATGTATCTTAAACTTGCGTTTCCGAAAGCACCGAGTTCGACTGTCGTGAGATCTGTTGAAACATAGAGCCATTCGAAGTTCGATTCTCCGAAAGCATATTTGCCTATTGTTGTTACGCCGTCGGGAATTGTGTACTCGTTCTTTTTGTTTCCTGCGAGATAGATTTCAAGTTTCTTGCCGTCCTTTGTAAGTACGACGCCGTCGCCTACTTTCAAGTACTCACTTTCGTCACTGACCGTTACAGTTTCGAGGTAAAAACACAATGCGAAGTGTTGCGCCGACTGAATGCCCTTTCCGATGTGTAAGGTTTCGAGAAGGCAATATTTGAATGCATCTGTTCCGATTTCGGTCACGCTGTCGGGGATAGTTACGCTCGGAATATATGTATAATAGAACGCTTTATCGCCTATCTTTGTGACGCTCTCCGAAATGGTGATTTCGTTCAGCGTTGCGGCATAGAAAGCTCCGTTGCCTATAGTAGTTACAGTGCTCGGAAGAACTATGTCGCACTCTGCGGTAACGCCTTCGAATACATAGTCGCCGATATTTGTGATTCCCTCGGAAATAGTAACCGAATCGAATTTAACGCCAAGTCCGTATATTTTCTGGAAAATCGGAGAAGCTACGTCGAGATTATTCGTATCATAATATGACTTGTAGTTGTACATTGCGCCTGTACCGGTGATATCAAGCGAGAATGTACCGTCGTCACTGTTGTAATTTATCTTGAAGAAGATGTTATCGCCGAGTTTTCCGTCGTACTTGTATTCTCTGTACGCATTGATAAAGTAGTCGTTTTGGGTGGTCTGTATGGTGATCTTATCCCAGTCTTCAGGTGTTGAGCCGTAGTAGACATACGAGAGACTATAGCAGTCATAGAAAGCACCCGCATGGACAGTTTCGATGCTCGCCGGTACATAGAGTTTCTCAAGATTCTTAGCACCATAGAATGCGTAGGTATCAATACTCGTTACGCCGTCGGGAATTGTGAATTCGGTTGCGCTGTTTGCTACCGAATACCACATAAGTTCACGCATATCGTAAGCGTACAAAGCGCCGTCTTGAGCCTTATAGTTTTGGTTGCCCTCGCTGACTGTTATGTTTTCAAGGGAGAAGCACTCGCCGAATGCTTGCGCACCTATCTTCGTAACGGCTGCGGGAATGTTGATTGAGGTGATACCTGTTCCTATGAACGCTCCGTAACCGATAGTTTTGAGCGTCGTCGGCAAGGAGACTGTTTTAAGCTCTGAGCAATAGTAGAACAGTTTTTCGCCGATACTCGTGACGCCCTCACCTACAGTCACCGAAGTGACATTCAAAGCATCTTTTGAGAACGGAGTTACCGTGCCGAGTGAGGCGTCGTTGCCGATATAGTCGTACATGTCGCCTGTACCGGTGATCGTCAAGCTACCGTCAGTGCCGTCCAACATTCCGTAGACATTGTCGCCGAGCTGATAGAAGCTCGTGTTATAGTGGATCGTGGCGTTGAGGAGAGGATCGTTGCCATTCTCGCTGTTCTGTACGAGGTAGAGACTATCTTCCCACTCTTTCTCAGTACCTGCATAATATACATCGGTCAGACCTGATTCATGGAACACATAGGAATCGATCATAGTTATATTTTTCGGAAGAACTATTTCCTTAAGTTTGGAGTTAGAAGCAAAGGCAAACCCAGCGATAGTAATACCTGATTCGGTTTGAATTACTACTTTTTCGAGGTTTGAACCATAGAAAGCGTAGTAAGCGATGTTGGATACCGTATTCGGTACTATATAGATTGTATCTGTTCTGCCTACGGGATACTGGACAAGTATCGTAGCATCTTTAGTGAACAGGACGTTGTCGATTGCCTTAAAGTTCTCGTTGGCTTCGTCAACCGTTATCGTCTTGAGACCTTTGTTCAAGAATGTGTATGTGTAGATACTGCTAAGTCCTTTGCCGATGTGTATGCTTTCGAGTTTGCCATCAGTAACATTGCAAAACGCATTTTGTCCGATTGAGGTAACGCTGTCGGGAATATCAAGACTCTTAAGACCTGCATCATAGAAAGCGCATTCGCCGATAGTTGTCACTTTTTCGGGAATTACGATACTTTCGAGCAATTTAGCTTCAAAGAACGCATAATCACCTATTTTTTCGATTGTGCTCGGTAAGGTAACGCTTTCGATAGCCGAACAACTGTCAAATATCGCTTTTCCGACTGTGGTTACGCCCTCGCCGATAACAACCGACTTGATATCGGTGTTGTTACGCAACGGTGAAAGTTTATCGGCAAGGTGTGCCTCGTAGTCATACATTGCGCCTGTGCCGGCGATGGTGAGTACGACTGTTTCTTCGTCGAATCTGTAGTATACATTGTCGCCGATTTTGTTTTTCTCGTCGTAGAGGTAGTGGACTGTGACATTACTTCTAACTTTGCTTGCAAGTCCTATAGCATCCCCCATGGACTGTGTTCCCTCGTAGTAGAGGTCGGTCAACTCCGAACAGCTCGAAAGGTTGTATTTACCTAATTCCTTCAACGATGACGGAACTGTGATTTCTTTCAAATTATCCTGTGATCCAAAGGCATATTCGCCGAGTGTGGTTACACCTGCCGGGATTGTGTATGCCGTGTCGGTCTTAGCATTGGGATAAATTATAAGTTTTGTTCCGTCCTTGGTGAACAGGACATTATCTATCGCCTTGTAGTTCTTGTTACCTTCGCCGACAGTCAATGTTTCATACGCATCGTTCGTAGTATGGAACGAATTATCGTAGATAGAAGTTACACTGCTCGGAATATGCAAGTTTTTGATCTTTGTCCTAAGAAACGCCTGGTTGCCGATAGTTTCAAGACCCTCATGTAATGTTACCGTTTCGAGTGATTCGCTATTATAGAATGCTTTGGCGCCGATTTCGGTGACACTCGCAGGAATATCAACGCTCTTCAATTTCGAATATATGAAAGCGGAGCCGCCTATAGATTTGAGTGTTGACGGGAATGTAATGCTCGTGAGATTGGAAGTTTTAGTATTACTCTGATTGAACAAACAGTTGCCGATACGGGTTACTCCCTCGCCGACCGTAACGGTTCTGACAGCTGAGCTATCGTAGAACGGAGAGGGATTACTACTACCCGAATAATCATATGTTGCGCCCGTTCCTATGATTTCGACCGCACCTGTTGAAGAATCGAATGAATAGTAGACGCTCTCGCCTAAGCCGTAGTACACTTTAGCTTTGGTGAGCACATCGCTTGTGACATTAGCTGTAAGTTCGCTCCATTGGCTTTGCGTGCCCTTGAAGTAGATAGTGCTAAGACCGCCACTCGCTGAGTTAAACGCTTTTTTGTCAATTTCCGTTAAGGTTGACGGAAGATATAATTCACGAAGTGACGTCATGCCCAAAACTGCATCGCTCGGTAATGCGGTTACGCCTTCGGGAATTATGAGCGTTTTGATCGAAGATAAATAGAAAGCTCTGCTTGCAAGTGTCGTGACTGTTGAGGGCAGTGTGTAGGTATCGACTTTCTTTGCAGACGGATACAGGTAAAAATTCTTTCCGTCTTTACTTAAAAGTGCACCGTCAACAGATTTATATACCGTGTTAGCTTCGTCAACGATTATTTCCGCTAAACTCGTTGTATTGTAGAAAGCACTATTTGCGACAGCTATATATTTTACGGAAGCGGGAATCGTTATGCTCTTAAGTGCGGTCATAGCAAACGCACGGCTTTCGATATCTGTCAGCGTATTCGGCAGTTCGACTGTTTCAAGGCCATTGCAACCGTAGAATAAATTCTGACCGAGAACCGTTACGCCCTCTCCGATAACGGCTTTTTTGATGGTAGTATTGCCGTTAAAGAGAACATAATGCTCATTGCCGAAGTCGAAGTTGTAGGTTGCGCCTGTACCGGAAATATAAATAGTCTTTCCGTCAAGGCTGATGTCGTAGTAGACATCGTCGCCGATTTGTTTTTCGTGGACATATTCACGGGTGGCGTTAGTGAGTGCAGTGTTGGATTTTTCTCCGATTGATATTTCATTCCACATCTGCTCACAGCCATGGTATTTAACTTTAGTTAAAGCAGTAGCACTAAGGAACGCATAATTTGAAACTGTTACAACGCTCTTGGGAATTGTTAAAGTTAATGCTTCCTCGCAGTCTTGGAATGCGTATTTACCAATTGTGGTTACACCGTCGGGAATAGTATATTCCGTTCTATCGTTGTTTTTCGCATAATAGACAAGTGTCTTCATGTCTTTTGAATAAATGACATTGTCCATTGCGATATAGTATTCACTATTGGGGCTGACGGTCAGCGTATCAACACTCGTTCCTTCGACCATTTCGATAATACATTCCGTGCTGCTTATACCTGCACCGATGTGAATTTCATAAACAGAATCAGAGAGATAGAAAATGGCGCCGACATACTCTACGGTATCGGAGAACTTGACGCTGGCGATACCGTAACATCTTCGGAACAAGCCGATTTTACCGATTCTTTTTACTCCGTCTTCAACGACAATTTCATGGATATCAGAATTACCCTCAAACGGTGAAGTGCTAACCGAAACCACGCCGTTGCCTTCGCCTTGGGTGTAAATTCGAAGTTTTCCGCTATTTGTGTTGAGCGTGTAGTAGACATTGTTGCCCAAAGAGCCGCTTTCGCCTACATAGTTGATAGTGGCGGTTTCGGTGATACGATTGTTGCCTGTGCCGATTGTGATATTATTCCACTGTTCTTCGGTTCCGACATAGTAGACTTTTGTCAACTTCGGACAAGAGTAGAACGCATAGTCGCCTATAGTGGTAACGGAAGCCGGAATTGTGATTGAAACGAGCTTTGAGCAATACGCAAAAGCGTATGTGCCAATTGTCTCGACTTTGTCGGGAATAGTGATACCTGTCAAAGAGTTACAATTGTAGAAAGCGTAGCTGCCAATTGTCTCAACTTTGTCGGGAATAGTAACTTTTGTCAAAGAGGTACAACCGGAGAAAGCATATGTATCAATGATAGTGACATTACTTGGTATTTCAATGCTCTTGATCTTAGTACCTCTGAACATAGCATAGCTGATGTTAGTCAGTGATTCGGGCAACTCGATAGTTTCAAGAGACGTACAACCGTCGAATGTACCCCAAGCGCATGTCTTCAAATTCTTGGGAAGTTTGACATTTTTGAGTGATGTGCAATCGCCGAAAACGATACTGCTTAAAGTTGTCAAGCTATCGGGAAGTTCGATAGTTTCAAGCGACTTGCAGTGATAGAACGCCTGATAACCGATTCTCGTCAGCGAGTCGGGGAAATTGATTGTTTTCAGGCTTTCGCAGCTTTGGAACGCCAAGTTTCCGATCGAAGTGATAGTTTTGGGGAGATTGACCGTTTCGAGAGCCTTACACTCAAGGAAAGCATATTCGGGAATTGATGTTATGCTGTCGGGGATCGTGATGGTTTTAAGCGACTGTACACATGCGAAAGCATATGGTTCCATTGATGTGACAGTGCTCGGAATAGTGTAGCTTTCTCTGTCCTGTACGGAAAAATAACGAATGATTTTCGTTTTCGCCTTGTTGAACAGAATGTTGTCATCAACAACAAAGTATTTGTTTTCGGAATGAACCGTTATCGAGCTTATAGATGATGTGCCGTTGCCGAAAGCGTATTGACCGATAGATGACAAGTTCTTTCCGAGGGAAACAGTGCTGAGAGATGAACAGCCTGAGAAAGCCCAGGTGCCTATCGAAGTTACTTTGTCGGGGATAACGATAGATGTGAGCGAAGAACAACCTGCGAAAGCACCACTGCCGATTCCCGTTACATTTTCGGGGATATTGACAGTTTTCAGTGCGCTACAACCTGAGAACGCATAGCCGTTTATGGTTGTGAGCGTGTTCGGAAGTGTTACTTCTTCGAGAGCTGTGCAATAGGCGAAAACAGTACCGCCGACGCTTGTGATGCCCTCGCCGATGACTACCTTTTTGATAGTTTCGTTATAGGAATGTTTGTTCGCTGCTGCGCCCTGATACCAACCGAAAACGCCTGTATTGGTTGTGGAGCAGTCCCACATTTTGCCTGTACCGATGACATTGAGTACGCCGTCGGAACTGAGGGTGTAGAAAACGTCATCGCCGAGCTGACCGTCGACATAGTGACGGGTGGCGTTTTTGAGAGGATCGTTGTAGTTCGAAATCTCAATGGCGTTCCAGTCGGATTCTGTTCCGAAGTAGTAGACATCTTTCAGATTTGCGGAATCTCTAAAGTTAAATAAGCCGATAGATGTAACACTCTTGGGAATAACAAGTGCCGTGAGATTTTTTGAATTTTCGAACGCAGAACTGTTTATGGTTGTTACTGTATCGGGGATAGAATATTTTTTGTTTGTACTTCCCACCGGGTAGATGTAAAGAGTAGTCTTATCCTTGCTGAAAAGTACATTATCGACAGCGCAGTAATTCTCATTTTCTGCGGAAACTGTTATGGTTTTTACAGCGGAAGTAGTACCAAACGCACTATTAACAGATGATGTGACACCCTTTCCGATGTGAATTTTTTCGAGTGAATAGCAACCGTAAAACGCATTCATTCCGATAGTTTTAACGCTGTCGGGGATTGTAATGCTCTTGATGGCAGCACGGTAAAACGCATCTGCCCCTATTGTCTCGACAGCTTTTCCGATAGTTACTTCGGCAAGAGCGGTACATTCATAAAACGCCTCCATGCCTATTGATGTAACATTGTCGGGAATGACGATTTTTGTAAGTGCACGACAATCTAAGAAAGCACCCCATCCGATACTTGTGAGGGTAGACGGAAGTGTAACGGACGTTACATTATCCATATCGCCAAAGAGATATGCTCCTATTTCCGTTATACCTTCTTCAACAACTATTTTTTCGGCATTATAACAGTGCTCTAAAATCGGAGAATATCCGTAACCGCTGTCGTCGTCGGGATCGGTATATCCTTTCGTCGCACCCGTACCTACGATCGTCACTGTCTTGGTGCTTCCGTCGTAGTAGTAGTATGCGTTGTCGCCTATCTTGTTGGCGTCGCTGTAAATAGAACTGATAGTTGAGCCCGATTTGTTAGTAATGTTCGTCAATTCGCTTTCGGTTCCGAGATAGACTATCTCGGTGATGCTTGAACTAAAAGCAAAAGAACCGATTTTCGTAACGCTCTTGGGAATCGTGACTTTCTTCAAACTTTTGCACTGCTCGAAAGCACTCTCACAGATTTCGGTGACTGTACTCGGTATGGTGTACGAGGTTACAGGCATCGCAGACGCAGCGTAAATGAGTTTGGTTTTGTCTTTGTTGAATACGACATTGTCGACCGAGACCAAATTTTTGTTGTCGGCAGAGACGGTAATTGTCTTGATAGCCGTTGAGCCATCAAAGACGTTAGCCTTCATATCGGCAACATCTTTGCCGATAGTTACACTTTCAAGGCTCGACATGTTTGAGAACATATAGCTTGCTATGCTTGTTACGCCGTCCTCAACGACTATCGACTTGACTTTTTCGTTATTCTGAACCGGCCCGTTGAAACCGTAATTTTCCATATCACCTGTACCGGAAACGACAAGTTTTCCTGTCGAATAGTCGAGAGTAAGTGTGAGGTTATCGCCAACTTTACCCTTGAGTATGTCGCTTGCATCGACCAACAGATCTTTGAGGCAGTCATTGTTATCGGCGATTTCGACCTGTTCCCATTGTGAATAAGTACCGCCAAAGCAGAATAATGGTGTCCAAAAAGTGATGTTCGAAAATGCGCCGTAGGCAATCTTCGTGAGAGTTGCCGGCAATGCGTTTTCATCATCATAATCGTTAGTGCAGAAATAGAGAACCGTTTGGTCGGCGTTATAGACAACGCCGTCGACAACCTTGAGGTTGGTATTTCCATCGTCAACGGTGACTTTTCTGAGATTTTCCGAGCCTATGTAGCCCAAAAAGTCAGCACTTTCGAGGTTCTTGTTAATTGAAACTGTATTGACATTCTTACAGCCTTTGAACGCATCGGAAGCGACCGTTTTTGCGCTGTCGGGAAGTTCAATACTTGTAAGCGAAGTACAGTTAGCGAATGCACAGCTGCCTATACTTTCAGTCGATGCGTTCATCGAAATTGACTTTACTTTCGTGAAGCCGTCGAACCAGTTAGCACCGACCGAAGTCGAAGTACCGCATACGATGATTTCTTCGGCGACCGTCTTGTAATCTTCAAGCGGATTTTCGCCCGTCGGATCAAAGTCCGGCATGGTGTAACTGCCCTGTACATACAGTCTTTTTGATGTTTCATACCAATAGTAGTTATACCTATCGGTAAGAGTGCCGCTTTTTGTTAAATCGCCGTCATCATCCTGACTGGGACCGCCCGTCGATGGCAGCGCACTCGCCGTCAAGCCGAGGTCGAGCCCCACGAAACACTCAAGGGGAGCCGATGTCATGCACATCAGTACGACAAGGACGAGTGAGATGATTTTCTTCATTGTTTTGTTCATTGTTTAACCTCCTTGGATTAAGAATCTATATATAAACGGTTTTCGGGGAAAACCGAGAAATCACCTTTATCTAAATTCGAAATTCGGAATGCGAAATTCGAATTTATTGTGCCGTTAGTTTTTCGCTTTTTTCATTTTTCTGTACTTGTTCACTTGTCTGCTTAGCTCATTTTTCTGCGTCGCAGACGCCGTTTTCTTTTTTGTTGTTTAGAACTTCGAATTTTGCATTAAAAAAGAGCTATCCGTAAAGCAATGCGGAAAAAACCCGACATTGATTTGCGGATAGCTGTTGGTTAAATATTTAGCTCCATATTCGGAAAGGGCGAAATTTTTGCCGAATATAAGTGTATGTATGTATGTATGTATGTATGTATGTATGTATGTATGTAATATTGTACGCTTCGGACATTTTTATTTCAACCCCCTTTTTGTAAAAATTCGAAATTCGGAATGCGAAATTCGGAATTATTTTGGTCTAAATCACATCTTATTTTCTAAGTTGTTCTTTACCGTTTTTGTTATGGACACCAAAATGCTGATAATTTCTTTTATATCGCAAGACATGCTTTGGTGTTGCCTTTTTGTTATGTAGCCTGTCGCATACAGCAATCTCAACCAATAATCTGTTTCGTTTGCTTCTTTGAGTGCAATAGTTAATTTTGTGTAAAAGTCAGGTGTTGACTGACTTTTTTGCGCTTCGCTGACATTTGCTCCTATGCTCGTTCCGCTTCTAAGCAGCTGTCTTGAAAGCACATATTCTTTTTTCTCTGCCGTTAGATATTTATAAAGTTTTACAATTCTTACGGCAAAATCAAAACTTTTCGTTTCGATTATGTTCGTATTTTTCATATCGCTCAATTTTTCCGTAATTCATTTCGAATTTCGAACTTCGAATTTCGAATTCCGAGATCACTCGGTCGGCTCGTCGAAAATTTGGATCAGATCTGCTACTGCTTTTTTGGCTATTGTCGGGTAATCGAACTGGGATACGAACTTTATCGCCTCTTTGATTTTTTTCTCCGGTACGTGATAGAGAAGGAAAGTATTTTCAAGGAATGCCTCGATTTTTTGATCCATCGTGAACCACATATCGCAAGGTACTGTCATGTAGCTACGCATTATTCCGCCGGAAGCTATTTCCTTTTTGTAGAAATCTTTCTTTTCATATTGAGGCAAGTGTTCTCTGAAAACGTATTGGAGTTTTTCGGTGATTGTCGCCTGAATCAATTCGGTTGTACTTTTTAACGAGTACGCCATAGAATAAAGATCTCGGATATTTTCGTCTGATTCGGTCAAGTAAAGCTGAAGTACCGTCTCGGTTGCATAATAGAGGATTTTGTCATCTGTGATGCCTTTTACCATATTGTCCGCTATTCCGAATTGCATATCCAAGACAAAGCTCACAAGTTCATACAAAAGAGCTTCCTTGTCACCGAAGAGCCGGTAAAAAGCACTAAGCGGTACGCCTGCTACGTCGGCTATGTCACGGACTGCTGCATTGGAGTATCCGTTCTCCAAAAAAAGTCTCGCTGCACAGCGCATCATGTGTGTTCGTTTGATTTCCATTTCAGCTGCGGTTTTTCCTGCCATGTCGTTCTCCTATTCTTTAGATTGCATTAAAATGCATATCTGAATTTTTTCTCAAGAGCACGTTCTAAAATTGGGTTCAAAACAGAACTTAGAGCTAAATTTGAGAACGTGTTCTCGGACTTTGCTAATTTTATCATAGTATTCTCTGAAATGCAATACTTTTTTGAAAAATTTTCAAAAAACTCGGAAATTTCTAAAAATTTTACAAAAAACACAATAAATAATGCTTGTAGGATTTGAAAAATGTGTGCAGTAGCGACAAAAAGCGAACGCAAACCGAGAGTTCGATACCCTCGGTTTGCGTAGGAGTTGGGTTATATGTAAGTTTTTTGGGTGCGGGAATGCAAGTTTGCAATCCAACCGCCGACTAAATCCGTATCGCAGACAAAAACCGCCGACTAAGTCGGCGGTTGGATTATTCGGTTTCGACGGGAGTGTTGAGTTTGTCCTCTATTATCTTACCGTCCTGTACTTTAACGATACGCTTGGCCTGTGCCGCTATACCGTTGTCGTGGGTGATTAGAATGATAGTCTTGCCTTCCTCGTTGAGCTCCTTGAGGATTTTCAGGACTTCCTTTCCCGATGCGCTGT
>CAZBXS010000030.1:0-11875 GCA_964495955.1 uncultured Faecalibacterium sp. | reverse complement strand
GGTTCAACACCTGCTACTTCACCGCAGATATCGCCGACCGTAACGCCGAAAACTTCAGCCAATTTGATAACATTGTCAAACTGGGGGTTAGCTTTTCCGCTTTCATATTTTGAATATGTCGTTCTGTCGATGCCGAGATAATCAGCTACCTGTTTTTGTGTCATTTCTTTGACTGTGCGGTACTTTTTGACGTTTTCGCCTAAGACTTTACCCATAATTAAACACCTCTTCTTTGAATATGTGAACATGATACCACTAATTTCGACAAAAATCAAGTGTTTTAATAAATTTTTTTCACAGTTTTTGCAGTAATAGCATTATTTCGACATTTGTCGATACTTTTCGACATTTTTTGACATTTTGCGACATAATATTACCGTCAAATTTTAAATCTGCGATAGACGTTATCGTTTTTATCGTCCATAAGCAAGCACACAAGTTCGGCTATTTCGTCGCAAATCGCCTGTACTTTTTCGGGAATAAACGGTATCTTCGAAAGCAAGCGTGACGGAATGGATACAAAATCCGAAACGACCGTATAAACTGGTGTACCTTTTTTGTATCTCGTAAGGCAGCCGTCGAAAAGATTTAAGAATATGTTGTACACAATTTCGATCACTATTTCGTTTGCGGCGTCTTCTGCGGCTTTTTTGTTTATACCCTTTCCGAATGTCAAGCGGTTGACAAGTTTTGCAAAGTCGCCTACCGTCACACGTTTTATGTACATGAAAAGTTTTCTTATTGCGAAGTACAGTTTATCAAGTACGTCGGAGCGAACTCCCAAAGCGGCGAAACGGTCGAGAAATTCCTGTTTATCACCGGAACAAGCGGCGTTGATGATATTTTCGATTACGCCACGTGAGTGCATCAAAAGATAATCTAAGTTATACTCTTTTCCGTCGTATTTGAATTTTTTGACATATTCCGTATGTACATTGACATATTCGTCGTCCATGTTGACTTTGACTATCGGCGCAGGGTAGCCGGTCAAGGAGCCGACATTGACCTGTACGGTTTTCTTTCCGCTTGACGAGATGTAGTCTGTCATGCTGTGCATATGCGAGTGTCCGACAAAGAGAAGCTCGACGCCGTTTTCGGCATAAAGCTCGGAAAGTTTATCTGTATCCGCACAGCAAATTCCGCCCTTTGTCAAAAGCGGTGTGTAGTGTTGCATAACGACGTGGTGTTGCATGGCTACGACCCTGTCGCCTGCCTTTTTCGCTTCGTGAAGCTGTTGTTCTATCCACTTCATGTGTTCGTCGCTGAAACCCGATGAGCCTTTTCCGTTTTGGTCGTCGTTGAGTGCCAAAAGCCTAAAGCCGTCGGATAATTTCGCAACATAGGAGCAAAGTCCGTTTTCTATGTCGTACCTTGCGATAGCGTCGTCCAGACCGAAACGTGAGTACATGTTTTTAAGTTCGTCTATTTTAGCGACGTCGGTAATTTTTCTTTCTTCGTTGCCGAAATATTCACGGGCGTTATCGTCACTGCACCAGTCGTGTGTCGAGGTTATGACGAAAACTTTCTTGTACTGCGAAAGGAAATCGAGTTTTTCTATGAACTCTTTATGGCTGACAAGTTCGCCGTTACAGGTCGTATCACCGCAAACGAGTACGCTGTCTATAGTTTCGTCAAGAGCGAGCGTTTTAAACGCTGCGTCGATTATCGCACCCGATTCCAAAAGGCATTTTTGATCCGAACCGCTTCTGAGTTCGTACGCTCTGCCACCGTCGGTGAGCGTCGGTGAAAAGTAATGTGTATCGGCTATGACTGCAAATTTGGCTTTATTCATGAGTTTTCTCCTTTGAAATATTCGTATATTTTTTCGGCGTTCGTTTTAGAAATTCCCTGTACTTCGGAAAGTTCGTCTATCTTCGCCGATGAAATGGCTTTTAATGTTTTGAAGTGTTTCAAAAGTATTTTAGCTTTTTTCTCGCCTATGCCTTCAATTTGTGTAAGGCGTGTTTCGAGGGTATTTTTCGAGTGTTTCGACTTATGGTAAGTTATGGCGAAACGGTGTACTTCTTCCTGTATTTCGCTGACGAGGGTGAACGCCTGTCTTTTTGACGTTATCGCAACCTCTCCGCCGTCGACGGCGATAGCTCTTGTTCTGTGCTTATCGTCTTTGACCATACCGTATAAAGCTACGTCTATCCCCAAGTTTTCAAGTACGGGTTTGACGGCGTTGATCTGACCGTGTCCGCCGTCCAAGAGTATCAGATCCGGCAAAGTTTTAAATCCGACGTCGGTTTCGTTTTCGTCAAGATAGCGTTCGAACCGCCTTGTCAGTACTTCACGCATTGAGCCGTAATCGTCCTGTCCCTGAAAAGATTTTATCATAAAACGCTTGTACGCTTTTTTGTACGGTGAGCCGTTTTTGAAAACTATCATACCTGCGACATTGTCGCTTCCCGCTGTGTGCGATATGTCGTAAGATTCGATGTATTCGGGCACTTTTTTCAGTCCGAGAAGGCTTTTCACTTCGTCGAGAGCGGCGGTTTCTTTCATTTTCCGTCCCATGTACTGAGCGAGTTTTTCGGCTGCGTTTTTTCTGCACATGGCGACAAGCGACGCCTGTTCGCCTTTTTGAACCGTTCCGAGTGTAACTTTGTGTCCGGCTTTTTCGCTTAGCCACTGCGCTAAAACGTCGGTGTCCTCGCATTCTCCGTCAAGGGTTATTCTTTTAGGTACCGTTCGTCCGAAAGTGTAGTAACTCGTTATAAGTTCGTATCTCGCCGCAGCTAAGTCCTCACGGGCATCGAATATGAAATCTTCGCTGTCGAAAAGTACGCCTTTGTTAAAACGCAGGACGTGTAGGCACGCTTTTTCGCCCGACTGGACGATGGCGAAAATATCCTGCTGTTTGACTATGGAAGAAATAACTTTTTGTTTAGCGGTCGTTTTCTCCATGGCGTTAATTCTGTCCCGTATCTTCGCCGCTTTTTCGAATTCGAGGTTTTCGCTGTATTCGTTCATTTTTTCTTTCAGCTGTTTTACCTGCTGGCTTTGACCGCCTTTTAAAAATTCTATGGCATCACAGAGATTTTCTTCGTATTCTTCAGCGCTTATTTTGCCGGTACATGGTGCACAGCACTGACCGATGTAGTAATTAAGACAAGGTCTCCCCTTTCCGATATCAGCCGGGAATTTTCGGTTACAGGTGGCGAGTTTGTATATTTTATTCGCTTCTTCGACCATGGAACGCATACTGTAGCCTGACGTGAACGGGCCTAAGTACGTGTTTGAGTCGTCCTCTTTTTTGAAAGTGGCGCTTATTCTTCCAAAGGGTTCCTTTGTTATTTTGACGTAGCTGTAACCCTTGCTGTCTTTTAGGAGAATGTTGTACTTGGGCATGTGTTGCTTTATCAAGCTGCATTCGAGGACGAGAGCTTCGAATTCGCTGTCAGTCAAAATGTAGTCAAAATCGAAGACGTTTTCGACCATTTTGCGAACTTTTGTTGAATGGCCGTTTTGTGAGCCGAAATATTGGCTGACCCTGTTTTTGAGAGCCTTCGCTTTTCCGATATAGATTATTTCGGCTGATTTATTCTTCATGATATACACGCCCGGATTTAGCGGGAGCTTCATTGACTTTTTTCTGAGATACGGTATCCTGTCGTTCATTCGGCTCTCCTTTCGGGCGTGATTTTTTGATTGACTGTTCTTCTTACTCAACTATAAAATAAGCTGAATACAGTTCGTCGTATTTTCCGTTTTCTTTAATTTTCGAAAGTCCGTCGTTGAACATTTCGACAAACTTTTTGTTTTTGCCTTTTCTGACGGCGACGGCGTATTCGCTGTTGTAGTACATGTCGGTGAAATCGAATTTTTCCATTAAGCTGTCCGACGGTATCACCGATGCAAGTGAGGCGTCGACTTTTCCGTCTTCGAGGATCTCGACTGCGTCGGGATAGCCTACGGGGACGTATTCGACTTCAAAGCCTTCGATTTCGGCTATGGCGTTCATTATGTCGATTTCGAACCCGGAGGCAGTACCGGACGAATCGACATAGCAAAACGGGGAATAATTTCCGTCAAGCGAAATGCGGTATTCGTTTTTCTCACCGCACGAAGTCAGAAATAGAAGTACGGCGAATGTACAAAACAAAAGAGAAAATAATTTTTTCATATAGGTTCACTCCGAAAAATATGTCAGTTGACGAAAAAGCGTTTGCCAATCCAATTTTGAAGTCGCTTGTTCGTCGTGACGGTGATAAAAAACGCAATAAGAGCGACACAGCAGGCTGAAATTATCAGCGAAACTTTCACCGAAAATACGCCTTGCAAGTACTTTCTGAGTATCAGCTCGGACGAAATCGAGGCGACTATAACTTCGGAAAATACCGTTATCATAAGTACGGGCCAATCGGGTTTAAAGTAGCGTCTCCATTCGATGATGAAGCCTATCAAAAACGCAATTATAATTATTATCGGCAGTGCGCAATACTGAAACCAACCCGTACTGTCCTCAAGGTAATAGAACACATAGGCGTAGCCGATGAGAAATACGGCGTCCGTTCCGACTATCATCCAGCCACGTCTTTTTTTCCACAAAAACGGAAGTACGAACAGTGCCCAGACAAGTAAGCTCGTCGAATTTACCCACCATGTCCACATGCTGTCGTTATAGAAAAGCAGGTTCACAAGCAGGCAAACTATGTTCGGGATAAGCATGACCATGGTCACGATGAAAGCCGTAAATCTTCTGTTTACCGATTCGGGTATATCGAGCCTTTCGGGATAAGGCAGGGGTTTGTTTTCGTTGATTTCGGCGTTCGGATTTATAACCGGAGTTGAACAAAGGGGGCACTTTTTAGCTGTCTCGTCAAGCTCCACTCCGCAGTTTACGCAGTATGACATATTTTACCTCCTGTTACTTTCAATTTTAACGTGAAGTCCCATTTTTACAAGTTGAGTGAAGAAAGAGCGTTCGATGTCGCTTTCTTCGTATATGTTAGCGAACGTCAGAGTGAAAGTGTCTTTATAGCCGACAGCTCCGCAACGTGAACCGTTTAAAATGCCGGGGCCCGCCATAAAGTACATTCTTTCGACATAAGGTTCCATTTCGGGCGGAAGGCGGACAAGTCCGAGATTACTGCCCAAAACGGAAGTTGTTTTTTCGCCCGTTATATAAAATGAAATTCCTATACCGAGGTCTTTTACAAACAGAGGCGCAAATTTCATTATTGATTTTTCGAGTTTCAAGTTAGCGGTCGTCATGGCACGAAGTTGTTTTTCGTTGTTTATGTATCTGAGATACGCTTTCACTTGTTGCAAAACTTCGTCAAATGTGTATTCGCCCATGTTGGGATCGATTCTGACGTTATAAGTGAGCGAATAGTTTCTCAGCGTCTTGGAATTAAACGTGTTTCTCAAGTCGACCGGTACTTGTACGCTGACTGTTTTTTGCTTTCTTTCTTCGTTTTTCTGTTTAAGATACATCGTATAAAGCAAGAGCGCTTCGATAAATTCCGTAATTGTTGCGTCTTTTGACTTTGCGAGTGTTTTCAAGTCAGTGAGGTTTAATATGCCCGTAGTCATGTTGACGGTGTGTCTTGGAAGTTTCGTGCCTTTGGCATGATATACCCAACTTTTCTTTCTTGAAAGTTTCGCTTTTGAACCGGCATTTTTTATAAACGAATCTTCCAGTTCTTCCGCAGAGGCTTTTTCGTTTATGTCAAGCACATTGTAACCGCTCGGAATAACATAGCCTTTTAAGCGTAAGTATTCCGCTGCAAGAGTACAGCCGAAAAACGACGCTCCCCTGCCGTCAGTCAAAGCGTGGTAGAAGTCGACGGAAATTTTGTTTTCATAATAATATACTCTGAAGAGATATCCCTTGTTTTCTTTGAATTTAATTCTGTGACACGGGTTTGAGATGTCGGGTTTTACTTCGGGTGCGCCGTTCGGATTTTTCTCAAAGTAATACCAAAACGCACCTCTTTTTATACAAACGTCAAAACAGGGAAAACGGGGTAAAACGGCTTTGAGTGCCTGCGAAAGCAGTTCGGGGTCGATTTTCTCTTTCAGCTGAATTGAAAAGCGAAAGACATTCGACCATGTACCCGTATTTTGACCGGGGAATATTTTAGCTGCGTTGTCTAATTTATACCATGTTTCGTTCTGCATAGCGTTCTCCGTAGCAACGTAAAAATTTTTGTATCGGTTTATCATATCATTATAAAGACGGTAAAGTCAATGTTTTTAAGCCTTTTGGGAAAGATTTAATATGCTGTTTATAGAAACTTTTCGAACGCCTTACCCGTCGGCTGTGATTTAAATTTAAGTCTTTCGTTAGTTTTCGGGTGGCGAAATTCGACGCTGTACGAGAAAAGTCCTATATCGCAGTTATCGCTTGCGCCGTATTTTCCGTCACCTACCAAAGACGTTTTTCTCGATGAAAACTGAACTCGTATTTGATGAGACCTGCCGGTATGTAAAATTATTTTTACGAGTGAGACTTTCCCGTACTCACTTTCGACGGTGGCGAGGGTTTCGTAGCTGAGGCTCGCCTCTTTGACGCCTTTTCGAATTCTGTTTACGACGAATGACTTGTTTTTCCGTGAATCTTTAAAAAGCAGGTCTTTGTACACGCCCTCTGTTTCTTCCGGCTGACCGTGAATTACAGCTCGGTACTCTTTTTGAAATTCGCCGTTTGCTATTTGCTTTGAAATTTCCGATGCGGCGAAATGCGTTTTGGCGTAGACCATGACGCCCCCGACAGTGCGGTCGAGGCGGTGCAAAACGAAGATTTCGTCCTTTTCGCCTTTTTCTTTCCTGTACATTCGAATTTCATCGGCAAACGAAGTTTTTTCATCGTCCGAAAGTTCCGACAGTTTCCCTACCGGCTTCACTGCGACGATAATATATTTATCTTCAAATAAAATTTCCATAATATCACCCGATATATTCTACCCGAATATCTCGTTTAAATCAAGTCATACAAGCCGCATTATCGGCATAATATTTACAAACAAGAGCGAACGGAGGAAAATCAATGACTGATACAAGCATATATTCCGACATTGCCGCAAGGACGCAAGGCGACATATATATCGGCGTTGTCGGGCCTGTCAGAACGGGAAAATCGACATTTATCAAAAGATTTATGGATTCTTTCGTACTGCCGAATATTGACGACAGCTACAAAAGAGAGCGGGCAACGGACGAACTGCCTCAATCGTCGGCAGGACGGACGATAATGACGACTGAGCCGAAATTCATACCGGAAGACGCAGTCGAAATAAACATCAGTTCGTCATCGCTTCATGTAAGAATGATAGACTGTGTCGGCTACATAGTTCCGAGTTCTTTGGGATACATCGAAAACGACCAACCGAGAATGGTAAAAACGCCGTGGTTTGATGACGAGATACCGTTCAATATGGCGGCGGAAATAGGTACGCAAAAAGTCATAAACGAGCATTCGACCATAGGCTTGGTCGTGACTACGGACGGCTCTATCTCCGAGATACCCAGAGACGAATACGAAGAAGCGGAAGAGAGGGTCATAACGGAACTTAAAGAATTAAACAAGCCTTTTATAGTACTTTTAAATTGCGCCGAACCGAACTCACCGAGTGCCACAGAACTTAGCGAAAAGCTAAGTGAAAAGTACGGCGTATGCGTCAAAGCGGTCAATTGCATGGAACTTAGCGAAAATGAAATCGGCGACATATTATCGGGCGTACTTTTCGAATTTCCGACGAAAGAAATAGCGGTCGACCTGCCTTCATGGGTCGGTAAACTTTCAAAGGAGCACCCGCTAAGAAGTACGGTCTATAAAAGCATTTTCTCGGCATCTTCAAAAGTCGAAAAGGTCAAAGACGTCGAAAATCATATCGGAGAAATCGCCGAAAACGAGTACATAATAAACGCAAGCGTCACCGAAATCGACCTTTCGACAGGCAGTGTACGGATAAAATTGGAGGTCGAACCGCACTTATTCTACAAGATAATCAGCGAACAGACCGGCATCGAAATAGCGGACGAGAGACAGCTTATGGGTCAGATAGTGGAGCTGTCGAAAATGAAAGAAAAATATCGGCGTTTCGAAGAAGCTCTCGACGAAGTGGAGGCGACGGGGTACGGGATAGTGATGCCGACGATGGAAGAATTGACGCTCGACGAGCCTGAAATCATGAAGCAAGGCGGACGATACGGCGTTAGGCTTAAAGCCTCGGCACCGTCGATACATATGCTCAAGGCGAATATCACCACCGAGGTAGCTCCTATAGTCGGCAGTGAGTCTCAATCGGAAGAATTAGTTGTATATCTTCTCAAAGAATTCGACGACGACCCGTCGAAAATATGGGAGTCGAACATTTTCGGAAAGTCGTTACACTCTCTTGTAAACGAGGGACTTCACAACAAGTTATACAAGATGCCGACGGACGCACGAATGAAATTGCAGGAGACGCTCGAAAGGGTCATAAACGAGGGTTGCAGTGGGCTTATATGTATTATACTTTGAGGTAGTAGCACCGGGTGGGGTGCCGGGGCGAAGGGGCGGCAGTGCCTGCGAAGTGGCACCCGTGCGACGAAGGAGCATGGGTGCCCGAGCGGGCACCCACTGTAGTAAACCGAAATTCAGATGTTACCGAAAGGTTTGAAAAAGACGAAACAGTATGGTATACTAAAAAAGAAGGAGTGATAAAATGGCTATAACGGTGAATATATATTACACAGGCAAAAACGGTGCGGCTAAGAAGTTCGCAGAAGAAATGATAAAAAGCGGTACAGTCGACCTGATACGAAACGAAAAAGGAAATCTAAAATACGACTACTTTTTACCGCTTGACGATTCGGAAACAGTGCTCCTTATCGACAGTTGGCAGTCACAGGAGGACATCGACTTACACCATTCTTCACCCATGATGACAACTATAATGAAACTTCGGGAAAAGTACGACCTACATATGCATATAGAAAGGTACGTCTCAGACAGTGGCATTTCGGAAAATGACAGAAAATTTATAAGAGAATAATTTAAAAATGCGTGACAGTTACGACTTGTCACGCATTTTTGCATTTATACTTTTTCTGACGAGCAAGCTCACGAGTGCGTTTTTGTTAAACGGTATGAGCGGATAAAGATATGTGTAGCCGTCAATTGTTTTCGTAAAGCAGACAGTCAGTACCGTTATCGCAATTCCGCCGAAAAATCCCCAAACATCAAATAACGCCGTCAAAATCAAAACGACAAGCCTTGACAGTTTTATCGCATAGCCTAACTCATAACTCGGCTGTGTGAAGTTCGAAATCGCCACGAACGCCATGAACAAAACCACTTCATTTGCGAAAAGTCCCGAATTTACCGCAAATTCTCCGAGCACCAACGCTCCGACGACGCTGAAAGAATTACTCAGTGCACTGGGCGTATTAAGTGACGCTAATTTCAGGACGTCTATAACGAACTCTATGACAAATATCTGACCTATGACCGACACTTGTGCCGGCTCTTTTATTTCCATAAAGCTCAGCCATTCGGGTATTCTGTCGGGCATCTTCACCATAAGGTACCAAAACGGTACAAGTAAAAACGACAGTAAAAATACAGCCGCACGGATATAACGTAAAAATGTTCCCACGCTCGGAGAAAAGTAATAGTCGTTTATATCCTGCACAAAGTCGAATATGCCCGTCGGAAGTATCATTACACTCGGCGAACCGTCGGTGATTATCAATATATTCCCGTCATAGATACATGCACTTGCAGTATCCGGTCTTTCCGTATATCTTATCTTCGGGAACGGATTCCACGCTTGCTTTGGCACAAGACATTCTTTTAAGCTCTCCTGTCCCATTGCGAGTGCGTCTACTTCTATTCGTTCGAGTTTTTCTCTGACAGCGGAAAGTTTCTTTTTATCCGCTTTGCCGTCGATGTAACAGACGGCTACGTCTGTTTTCGACTTAGTGCCGACCGAGAAAAGCTCCATTGTAAGTTTCGGATCTCTTATCTTTCTTCGTATAAGAGCCGAATTGAAAACGAGAGTTTCAACAAATCCCTCATGTGAGCCACGAAGTACTTTGTCGCTTTCCGGCTCTTCCACACTTCGTGCAGGATACGTTCGTGCGTCGATTATGATGATCTCACGAAATCCCTCAACTACCATTGCGACTGCGCCCGACAGCACTAATGTTACCGCCTTTTCTCTGTCGCTTTCCGTATCACATTCGATATATGTTATAAAGTTATCTATAAGCTCTCTTGTCGAGTGGATTTTTTCCATATCTTCCACAGGTATTTTCGTAAAAAACTCCAGCATTTTTTCAAGTACTTCTTCTTTTATAAATCCGTCAATGCCGAAAAGTGTCGCCTTTTTATCGGCGACTTTAATTTTTTTTACAAGTATATCAAAACTTTTATCCGCTCTCAAAAGCGTTGCCAAAGTTTGACAGTCGTAGTCGTAATTTCCCGAAAAGCCGTTGCCCATACATCGCACCTCTTTTTCTTTTGCGATAGTATGGGCAATATTTTATCGTTTATTCACGGTAGAGCGTATAGTCCGAAAGTATCGCATTCCATGTCAGCGGATCAATTCTTCCCGTCACCGAAAGATCCGATTGCGACTGTATCGCTCTGACTGCCGCCGCTGTCCTTTGACCGTATATTCCGTCGACTGTCACCGAGGGTACAGATGCGTCGTTTCGGGCTATCACATTGATGTATTCCTGAATTCGCCGTACAGTGTCACCTGTACTTCCCACGGTCAAAACAAGACCCGGAGCGGGTAGCGTCGATATTACATCGTACTGCGTTTGAACTTCCCGTTCTATTCGTTCGTACTCCCCTATCAGTGCTTGCCACGTCGCTCTGCCTACGACGCCGTCCGCCGTCAATCCTTCGTACCTTTGAAATGCCGCAACGGCGTTTTCCGTTTGCCGACCGAAAATTCCGTCAAGTTCGACATACGGTATCTGGGGAATGAAATAGTTCAAAAGACGAAGGTAAAACTGCAACGTTCTGACGCCCGTTCCGCTTGAGCCTAAACGAAGCGTCGACGGGAAGCGTCTCATGGCTTCCGATACTGTTATCCCCTCGCTTAAAAGTTCGCTTGTACGTTTGACGGCGTTATAAATTCGTTTCAGCTGATACCATGTTGCTTTGCCGACTATACCGTCGGGTTGCAGGTCGAATATCCGCTGAAAAACTGTTACTGCGTTTCGGGTGTCGGCTTCGAAAATTCCGTTCGTATCGGGGATTTTCGGTATCAGAGGATAATTTTTCGAAATTCGGTTAAGTTCCACTTGTACAGTTCTCACGTCTTCGCCCACAGAGCCGACTTCAAGAGGTATTCCCGGATACGATTCGACATTTCCGCCTACTCTCGCCTGACGGATATCTATGTCGTCGCCGTAGTAATACTGCAATATTTCATACGGTGTGTACCCTCTGTTTGCAAGTTCGACAGTACCCCACTGCGAAAGTCCGTTGCAAGTGGCGTTCACTCCGTCGCAATATTCCGCAAAGTACGGATTGACTGTGCCTTGTTTTACGATGTAGGAATTAAAAATTTCGTCGACTATTTCCGATATGTTCAAAAAATAATCTCTGCCGAAAACGAACGCTTGATCGTACTGAGTAGAATTTGTGATGTCGAAATTATAACCTCGTGAACGGTAATATTCGGTATAAATTCGGTTCAGCGCTATGGAAATTTGGGCGTATATGTTGGCTCTGAGTGCACTGTCGTTCCATGTCGGGTATATTTCACTTGAAGCAACATTTTTGATATAATCGACAAAAGGTACCGTTACGTTCGGTGCGTTATCGTTCGGGCGTCCGAGGTGGACGGTTATGTTTTCGGGTACTGTAACATTTTCCGATACGGCAAAATTATTCGGCATTTTGACCCCTCCTTAAGCTATCAGG
>CAZBXS010000029.1:0-12113 GCA_964495955.1 uncultured Faecalibacterium sp. | reverse complement strand
AAGGTTTGAGAATAAAATAAGGAGGCGGTGAAATGTCCGGCTTTACGCATTTACATGTTCATACGGAATACAGTTTACTTGACGGCGCATGCAAGATAGGCGACCTGTTAGACAGAGCGAAAGAGCTCGGACAGACCTCGCTTGCAATAACCGACCACGGTGCCATGTACGGCGCAATAGACTTTTATAAAGCGGCGAAAGAGCGTGGAATTAAGGCAATAATCGGTTGTGAATGTTATGTCGCACCGAGAAGCCGAAATGACAAAGTACATGCGCTTGACCACGAAAGATATCACCTGATACTTTTATGCAAAAACGAAACAGGCTATCAAAACTTAATTTCAATGGTCAGCAAATCATGGACAGAAGGTTTTTACGTAAAACCGAGAATTGACCGAGAACTACTCGAAAAACACCACGACGGACTTATAGCTTTATCCGGTTGTCTTTACGGCGAAGTAGCAAGACTTTTGCTCAGGGGCGATTACAGCGGTGCCAAAGAAACTGCCCTATGGTACAGAGAAATTTTCGGTGAGGGAAATTACTATTTAGAAATACAAAACCATCTTCTAAGCGAACAAAGAGAACTTATACCACAGCTTATTCGCCTGAGTGAAGAGACGAACATACCGTTAGTCGCAACGAACGACGTACATTATATAAACAGAGACGACGCCTATGTTCAGCGTGTGCTGATTTGCATTCAGACCAACCACACGGTCGATGAGGGTACAGGTATAGACTTTTCGAGCGACGAACTTTACTTAAAGAGCGAAGAAGAAATGGCGGAGCTTTTCCCCCAAGTACCCGAAGCGATAGAAAACACCAATATTATCGCCGAACAGTGCAATTTGGAATTTGAATTCGGAAAGATAAAATTGCCGTTTTTCGATATTCCCGGCTGTGATGACCATTTTGAGTACTTTAAAAAGCAATGTTATGACGGCTTGAAAGAAAAGATAGGCGAAAATCCCCCCGAAAAGTACACCGAACGGCTTGATTATGAACTCAACGTCATAAATCAAATGGGATATGTCGACTATTATCTAATCGTCAATGATTATGTATCTTTTGCAAAACGCAAAAAAATCCCCGTAGGGCCCGGCAGAGGTTCGGGTGCGGGCAGTCTTGCGGCATACTGTATCGGCATTACCGAGATAGATCCGCTGAAATACGACTTGCTTTTTGAGCGTTTTCTTAATCCCGAAAGGGTCAGTATGCCCGATTTTGACGTCGATTTTTGCTATATTCGACGGGACGAAGTTATAAATTACGTAGTCGAAAAATACGGCGATGACCATGTAGCTCAGATAATAACTTTCGGTACACTTGCGGCAAAAGCGGCGGTCAGAGATGTTGCCCGTGCCCTCGGAATACCGTATGCTACAGCCGATGCGGTCGCAAAAGCGATACCGAACGAACTGAAAATTACTATTGACAAAGCACTCGAAATTTCACCGGAACTTAAAAAAATGTACTTGGAAAGTGCTACAGTCAAAAAACTTCTCGATACGGCGAAAAAAGTCGAAGGAATGCCAAGACACGCTTCGACCCATGCGGCAGGCGTTGTTATAACCGAAAAGCCCGTCAGTGCATATGTACCTCTTGCCGTCAACGACAATGTACCTGTAACGCAGTACACAATGACCGCACTCGAACAGCTCGGACTTTTGAAAATGGACTTTCTGGGACTTAGGACACTGACAGTAGTCGACTACGCCGAAAAACTCGTTCAAAAGCGTAACCCCGATTTTGATATCAAAAAAATCGACATCAACGACAAAAAAGTCTTTGCGATGCTCTCAAGAGGTGAAACTTCCGGCGTATTTCAGTATGAATCTTCGGGCATGAAAAGCGTTCTTATGCGTCTTAAACCGAGAAGTCTTGAGGACTTGATAGCTGTTGTCTCCCTGTACAGACCCGGCCCTGCCGATTCAATTGACACGTACATCGAAAACAGTCATCACCCCGAAAAAATCAAATATAAAACACCGCTTGTAAAAGATATCTTCGATGTCACTTACGGCTGTATGGTATATCAAGAACAGGTTATGGAAGTTTGTCGAAAGTTAGCCGGATATTCCTACGGCAGAGCGGATCTTGTCAGACGTGCCATGAGCAAAAAGAAAGTCGATGTCATGGAAAGCGAACGCCATAATTTTATCTACGGCTTGACTAATCCCGACGGTACAGTCGAATGTGAGGGCTGTATAAAACGTGGTGTCAGCGAAGAAGTCGCCAACGAGATATTCGATGAAATGTCATCGTTTGCGAAATATGCTTTCAACAAGTCACACGCTGCGGCATATGCTTATCTTGCCTACCAAACGGCGTATCTTAAATGCTATTATCCGTGTGAAATAATGGCGGCGACACTCACAAGCGTACTTGAAAGAACGGACAAAGTGACCGAATATATCGAAGAATGCAACCGTTTGGGAATAAAAATCAAAGCTCCGAGCGTAAATACAAGCTACGACGGCTTTACGGTCAAAGACGGTGATATATATTTCGGCTTGCGTGCGATAAAAAATATCGGCAGAGGTTACATTTCGAACATTGTCGACGAAAGACAGAAAAACGGCGAATACAAGTCTTTCTATTCTTTCTGCAAACGTACTCACGGAAAAGATTTTAACCGCCGTGCATGTGAAAGCCTTATAAAAAGCGGTGCGCTTGACGGTCTCGGTCTTAACAGGCATCAGATGATTTCGCTTTTACCTGAGATACTTTCCGAACTTGACAGAGAGAAAAACAGCCGTGGCTTAGGTCAAATGGGATTTTTCGATACAGGTACGGCGTACAGCGAAAACTATGAACCTATCGCACCGAACGTAGAAGAATATAAAAAGTCAGAACTACTGAGTATGGAAAAAGAAATGACAGGTCTATACTTTTCGGGTCATCCGATGAAAAAGTTCGAAAGTGTCGAAGTACGTATAAAAGCGGACAAAATATCGGAAATTTTAAGGTGCGGTGAAGAACAGCTCGGCGGAAAATACAAAGATAATTCCGACGTTCGCATTCTCGGCATGGTTAACTCCATAGAAACGAAAACAACGAAAAACAATTCGGTGATGTGCTTTTTGTCTTTGGAGGGTACAAGCGGAGTTATCGAGTCGATACTGTTTGCGAATGTATATGAAAAATCAATGTCGATGTTAAAAAAAGGTGCAGTAGTCATCGTTGACGGCAGACTGTCATTAAGAGAGGACAAAGCACCTACCGTTATAGCTAAAATGATAACGCCTTGTCCGAAACCCGACAGTACGGATATTTCTACCTCGAAAGAGAATAACAAGCCTAAGCGAAAAGGACTGTTTTTGAGAGTGCCGAGCGAGAATTATCCCAATAAACATGCGGTCGAAAATTTGATGAAAATTTTTGACGGAAGCGAACCGGTATATATTTATTGCAATGATACGAAAAAATACGGCGTTTCGAATTTCGGGATTTTTCCCGATGAAGTACTGGTAAGAGAGCTTAAAAGGCTCCTCGGAAGCGAAAATGTCGTTTTGCAAAGCTAAAATTTTTGTATCATTTTGTAAATACTTGACATTTTATTCATTAGCGTGTAAAATAAACACTTGAGTTATAAAACATAAAAAAGGGGAGTATTTTCTTGAAAACTATAGGTATATTAACAAGTGGCGGAGACGCACCGGGCATGAACGCAGCTATAAGAGCTGTTGTAAGAGCGGGTTGTGAAAAAGGCATGAAAGTCTACGGTATCAACCGAGGATATAACGGTCTTATGGACAACGACATGTACGAAATGAATCTTCGTTCGGTTTCCGACATAATCCAGCGTGGCGGAACTATTCTCTACTCCGCAAGAAGTCCGCTGTTTAAGACAGATGAGGGCATGGAAAAAGCCATGAAAGTCTGCAAAGAAAGAGGAATTGACGGACTTGTAGTTATCGGCGGTGACGGTTCATTCAGAGGTGCAAGAGACCTCTCTCTCAAAGGTATACCCTGCGTTGCCATTCCGGGTACTATCGACAACGATATCGGTTGCTGTGACTACACTATCGGTTATGACACAGCTCTTAACACGGTTATGCAGATGGTCGACCGTATCCGTGACACGACGGAATCACATGACCGTTGTGCAGTTGTCGAAGTAATGGGCAGAGGTGCAGGCTATATTGCTCTTAACTCCGGTATTGCCTGTGGTGCTACATCTATACTTATTCCCGAAATCGAATACGACTTCGAAAGAGATGTTATAGACAGAATGAAGCGTACACAGAAAACGGGCAAAGTCCACTTTGTTATCGTTGTTTCCGAAGCTATAGGCGGTGTTCACGAAATGGCTAAGAGAATACAGGCTGAAACAGGCGTTGAAAGCCGTGCTACAATTCTCGGTCACGTTCAGCGTGGCGGTTCGCCGACAGCTAAAGACAGAATTATCGCAAGCCAGATGGGTTACAGAGCTGTTGAACTTCTCGAACAGGGCATCGGCAACAGAGTTGTCGCTATGCAGAAAGAGAAAATTCTCGACTTCGATATCTATGAAGCTCTCAATATGAAGAGCGGAATTGACCTCAACCTCTACAAGATTGCGCAGGAAATTTCTATCTGATAATAAGCATTACATTAAACTTCGGGCGGATAGAGAATTTATCCGTCCGAAGTTTTTTATTTTGCCGTACATGGTAGGTGGTACAGAAAAATGAGAAAGAGAATAGTGAAAGTCACCGTATCTGTTGTAATCACGTTGGCAGTTTTGGCGGCGCTGTATTTTGTGTTTGAGATATTTATAGTTCCTCATAATTTGCCCGAAGATTATACGGCGAGTGCCAATTCATATGTCGGTATTTGCGGTGAAAATATCAAATGGAGCCTTAATACCGTCGAAGGAAAACTTGAACTTGAAGGTAAGGGTGATTTTCCGAACTACGAAAGTGCGGAAGACGTGCCTTGGTATACATATTCAAAGTACATAAAAGAAGTGTCGGTTGAAAACGGCATAACCGATATTGGCCCGAATTTGTTTTACAAAGCGAAAAAGCTGACACATATTTCGATACCGAGAAGCGTAAAGTCAATCGGAGCTTACGCTTTTTACGGCTGTGTGTCACTTTACACCGTTGACTTTTCCGAAAACAGCAACCTTTTAAAAATAGACGAGTCGGCTTTTGCCTACTGCCGTTCTTTGACTGATTTCGATTTGCCGACGAGGGTAAATACTATCGGAAAAAATGCGTTCTTATGCTGTTATTCGTTAGAAGATATGACGCTCGGATACTCCGTAACAAGCATCGGAGAAGGTGCGTTTTCAAGTTGCTGTAATCTCAAAAAGCTGAAAATCGTCAACTACGAATGTGACATATTCGACGACGGAGAGACCGTATACAGAAACATAAAAATTGAATGCTTCGAAAACTCGACTGCGAAAGACTACGCAGACAAATATCTTCGTACATATTCGCAAATCAAAGATATGAAAAACATCAAAGACATGAAAGTCAAACTTGAATATGACGAGTGTGTCTATGACGGAAAAAAGAAAAAACCGAAAGTTACGGTAAAAGGCTTAAAACAGGGCGAAGATTTCACTGTAAACTACACTAAAAATACTAACCCCGGTGTTGCGTCTGTTACGGTTTCGGCGGCGGGTACAACGCTCGGAGAAGTGACTTTGAACTTTACGATAAAACCGCAAAAACCGAAAAGATTACGTCTGAGAAATGCGGATACAAAATCGCTGACACTGACTTGGAATTCCGTCTACGGTGCGACCGGTTATGATTTGTACATGTTGACGGGCGGTAAATGGAAAAAAGTTGCTACCGTAAGCGAAAACAAGGCTACGGTGAACAAGCTGTCAAAAGCTACCGAGTACAAATTTAAAGTCAGAGCATATGTCAAAACCGACAGCGAGAAAATTAAAAGTAAATTCAGCAGTGAGATCACATGTTCGACCTCTCCGGACAAAACGAAAATAACTTCGGTTGTCAACAGGGGAGTAGGCAGACTTACTGTTTCGTGGGAAAGAGTATCAAACGCAGACGGATATGTTGTCTATGTTTCAACTAAGAAAAACGGTACATATAAAGAAGCGGCAGTCGTGAACGGTTCATCGAGAACAAGGTGCGTTCTGACTAAACTTGAAAGTAACAAAAAACTGTATGTCACCGTAAAAGCGTTTGTCAAAGTCGGAAACGATAAAGTGCTAAGCGCAGAAAGCAATAAAATTTCAAAATCACCGATGTAACCTTAAAATCGATCGCACGACGGCGGTCGATTTTTTCTAACCTGTACAGTTCACAAAAAGTTAATTATTTTCACAATTAAATCTCATATTTTCGTAAAATTTCGAATAAATCTTAAATATTTTATATAAATTTTAGATAATGTGACTTCGTGTGATGATATAATAAGACGATAAATATTTTTGGAGGAATACCGATGAAAAAGAATGTATTTTTAACAGGCGCTTCCGGAACTATGGGCTGGGCAGGCTTTCAGGAGTTCATGAAGCACAAGGACGAATTTAATGTTTGCGTTTTGCTTCGTGACAGTCAGAAGAACAGAGAAATGTTCAAAGATTATATCAATGACCCGTCAGTCAGAATAGTATGGGGCGATTTCCTTGAATATGACAAAATTCTCGAATGTGTAACGGGCAGCGAATATGTCCTTCACGTTGGCGGTCTCGTATCACCGGGCGGTGACTACTATCCGAGAAAGACAATACAGGTCAACCCCACCGCTATGGCGAATATCGTCAAAGCCGTCAAAGAACAGCCGAATGCCGACGATATCAAAGTCGTATATATCGGAACGGTAGCTGAGACGGGCGACAGAAACAGACCTACACACTGGGGCAGAACAGGTGACCCGATACAGATCAGTATCTATGACCACTACGCCGCAAGTAAAGTTATGGCTGAAAAAATCGTCGCAGAATCCGGACTTAAGCACTGGGTATCCCTTCGTCAGTCGGGTATTCTCTATCCCGAAATTCTCAAAAATATCGACCCGATCATGTTCCATGTACCGATAAACGGTGTTCTTGAATGGGCAACTGTCGAAGATTCGGCGAGAATGCTCGTTAATGTCTGCGGTGACGATGTACCCGAAGAATTCTGGAGAGGTTTCTATAACATCGGTTCCGGCAAACAGTACAGAATTACCAACTACGAATTTGAAGAATTGCTTCTCGGTACGCTCGGCATCGGTTCGACAAGAAAGCTCTTTGATGCCAACGCATTCATTCTCCAAAACTTCCACGGTCAGTGGTACTATGACTCGGATAAACTCGAAAATTATCTTCATTTCAGAGCGAACATTCCCGTTAAGGAATACTTCAAACAGATGATGAAGAAGGTTGAATTTGTCTATAAACTCGCATTTCTTGCAAAGCCGTTCTCATTTGCGGTTAAGCCGTTCCTTATGTCTCTTGCAAAAAAAGAAATCTACGGTACGCTTAAATGGATTGAGACCGACGACAAAGACAGAATTTCCGCATACTTCGGTACAAAAGAAAAGTGGCAGAAAGTCAGCAAGAATTGGGACGACTTCGATATTTGGTATCCGCAGGAGTCAGCTAAAGAAACAAGTGCCGCTATACTTCTTGACCACGGCTATGACGAGAGCAAGCCGACAAGTGAACTTGATCTTGACGACATGAAGAAAGCAGCTGAGTTCAGAGGAGGCGAGTGCCTTTCAACCGAAATGACAAAGGGTGACATGTTCACTCCGCTTAAATGGAGATGCGCTCACGGTCATGAGTTCGAAATGACGCCGAACCTTGTACTTAAAGGCGGACATTGGTGCGAAAAAGAAGTACCGACAGATCTTCACTGGGCATATGACAAGGAAGCTAAAGTCAACCCGTTCTTCGCTCAGGTTTGGTACTCACATCATTCACCGGACGAAGATAACGAATACTTCTGCGATATCTTCAAAGGATTCTCAGGCTTCGAGACCGACGAAAAGATCGCCGAATTCAAAGCCGAATGTGCAGAAAAACAAAACGCATAAATTTTTAGGTATATTAAATCCCGACAGCCGAAAAAGCTGTCGGGATTTTTTCGAAAATATAGACACGCTGTATATTAAGTGGTATAATGATTACGGTACATCAGTACTGTGAATAATTTCGAATCGGAAGTGTTAGTATGTGGTTCGTATTTGCTTTAGGCTCGGCTGTTTTTGCAGCGTTGACATCAATTTTGGCGAAAGTCGGTATTGACGGTGTGAATTCAAATCTTGCTACGGCTATAAGAACCGTAGTCGTCGTTATCATGGCTTGGGTCATGGTTTTTATAACAAATGCTCAAAGCGGTATCGGCGAAATTAACAAAAAGAGTTGGGTATTTATCATACTGTCGGGACTTGCGACCGGTGCGTCATGGCTTTGTTACTACAAAGCATTGCAAATCGGCGAAGCGTCGAAAGTTGTTCCGATTGACAAGCTAAGTGTCATTTTTACTCTTGTATTGGCGTTTGTATTTTTACATGAAAAATTTACGGCGAAGTCGCTTATCGGCTGTGTGCTGATAGGTGCGGGAACGCTTTTGATGGTATTATAATTCATACGCTTTTTAAAACTTTGATCTTCGCAAATTTTCTGCGAAAGCTAAAACCGAGGGCATCGAGCCCTCGGTTTTCGCACGTGCACTCGCTTCGCTACTGCGCACGCAATCGGCACACTCCGTGTGCCGATACGCCGCCCCGCTAAAGCGCCCCGGCACCCCGCCCGGAGTTCGCAGTCTCAATCAATATACCCATTCACATCTTCGCTCGCTTTAAAAGTGTATCCGTTGTTTTTCATAAACTGCATATTTTTAAAGCCGTATCCGATACCTTTTGCAACGCAAAGTTCGGGTTCATCAGCAAGTTTTACACGCATTGAAAGTCTTTCGGAAAGCATTTTTTCCATACCGTATATTTTCGCTCCACCACCTGTGAGAACGAGACCGTTGCCGTGAATGTCGCCGACTAATTCCGGTGGCGTCATTTCGAGCGTTTCTCTTATCGCTTCGGCAATTTTTTCCACGCATTCTCTTATTGCAAGATAAATTTCGGTCGATGTTATTTCGAATGAACACGGCATACCGCCGATAAATTTTTTGCCTTTACATGTGACTGCGATTTCTTCGGTCGGAAGATATGCACAGCCGACGGATTTTTTCAGTTCTTCAGCTGTTGAAAGTCCTATTAAAATGTCTCTTTCACGGCGTACATATCGCTGTATCGCTTCGTCCATGGCGTTTCCGGCAACTTTGACCGAGTTCGAAATTGCTATGTTGCCCATCGTGACGACTGCCACGTCCGTAGTTCCTCCGCCTATATCGGCAACAAGAACGCCTTTCGGATTGTTAATTTTAACTTTAGCTCCGATTATCGCCGCAAGAGGTTCCTCCATGACGCAGGCTCTGCCTGCACCGCTTGAAGTTATCGCTCCCAAGAGCGTCCTTTTTTCAAGAGAAGTAACGCCACTGGGGGTACAAACTATAACGTTAGGTTTAAATATCCTGTACTTACAAATGTTTTTAATATATCTTCGTAGCATCTGCTGTGTAACTTCGAGGTTCGATATTACGCCGTCACGAAGAGGGGAGACAACACGCAATGTATCGGGATTTTTTTCGAGCATTTTTTTCGCTTCTTCTCCCATTGCAACAATTTCTCCCGTATCGTTATCGAACGCCACAACCGACGCTTCGGACAAAACGATGCCCCTACCGCCGACATATATAACTGTGTTTGTAGTTCCGAGATCTATACCGATTTTCATTCCGAGCATCGTTTTCACCACCTTGACTGTATTATATATTATTCTTCATTGCTTGTCAAAAAATATTTAAGTCCCGAATATCTTTTAATTATTTTGTCATTATTGACCATGTCGGCGATATCTTTTTGAGTACCGACGAGTATGAGCTTCGATTTAGCTCTCGTAACAGCCGTATATAACAGATTTCTGTATGAAAGCTGGGGCATAACCGAACATACGGGCACAATTACCGCATTGTATTCCGAACCCTGACTTTTGTGTACAGTTATTGCGTAGGCAAGTTCGAGCTGATTTGCGAAATCGAAAGAATAAATCGCTTCTCTGTCGTCGAACTTGATTTTCATTAAACGTGAATCGGAATTTATCATTTCGAGAGTGCCGATATCTCCGTTAAATATTCCCGTACCGCCTTCGTTTCCGCCGTTCTTTTTCCAAGGTATATCGTAGTTATTTTTTATTTGCATCACCCTGTCGCCCTCACGGAAAATTCTTCCGTTGAAGTTGAATTCGTTTTTGTACTTGTCAGGGGGATTTAGCCTTTTTTGTATTGCGGTGTTGAGGTTGACCGAGCCGACTTCACCCTTTCTCGATGGGCAAAGTATCTGAATATCTTTCAGTGGGTCGTAGTCATAGGCTTTCGGAAGGCGTGTTGTGTATAAGTCGATGACCGTACTTGCCGCCAAGAAAACATTACTTCTTGACATAAAGAAAAAGTCATTGTCCGTTCTTGTAAGTTCCGGCATTTCACCACCGATTATTTTGTGCGCATTGGTAACTATGAGACTTTCCATAGCCTGCCTGAAAATTTCTTTAAGTGCCACAACGGGAATGAGATTGCTGTCTATCAAATCGTGAAGTACATTTCCGGCGCCAACGGCGGGCAACTGATCGGAGTCGCCGACCATTATCAGCCTGCAACCGAGTTTCAACGCATCAAGCAGCGATGAAAACAAGCTGACATCGACCATCGACAACTCATCGACAACTACAGCGTCGTGGGGCAGGGGATTTGACATATTTCTTTGGAAAGTCGGTCTGTCATCGTCGTTCCATTCGACTTCAAGTAGCCTGTGGATCGTTTTTGCGTCCCTGCCGGTAATTTCACTCATTCTCTTTGCCGCTCTTCCCGTGGGGGCAGTGAGTGCCACTTTTAAGCCGTCTCTTTCGAAAAGCTCTATAATTCCGTTAAGCGTAGTGGTTTTGCCTGTACCGGGTCCGCCTGTGAGTATCAGCATACCTTTTTCCAAGGCGGTAGTTATAGCCTCGGCTTGAAGTTTTTCATAGTGTATTCCGAATTTATTTTCGAGCGATTCAATTCGTTTTTTAATCGATGATTTGCCTTTCGGTGGTGGGAATTTGAGCATTACCGAAAGTCTTTGTGCCGCCGAATGTTCAAAGTGATACATGTAAGGTAAAAACAAATATTCACGTTCATTCATGATTTTCGAAATAAGCTGACCGTTTTCTTTCAGTTCTTCAATTGTCGAAAGTACCGCATCATGATCTATATTCAATAAATCGGCGGCAGGTTCGATTATCTTAGATTTCGGCAAACATGTATGACCGTTTCTGAGATTGTGCTGAATAATATGTACAACGCCTGCCGAAAGTCTATATCTGTTTTCGGGTTTATTCGGCATATGAGAAGCGATTTCGTCGGCACGGTTAAATGAAATACCGATATTTTCACGGCAGAGTATATACGGATTTTCATTTATTCTTTCGACTGCGGTTGAGCCGAAGACTTTAAAAACACGAACGCATTCCGCACTTGTCATGCCGAACTTTTCAAGGTATATCATAACTTCACGAATAGCGAATTGCTTTTTAAATTCAGCCGAAATTTCGTTAGCTCTGCTTTCGGATATACCTCTGATACGCACCAGTTTTTCGGGTTCGTTTTCGATAACGTTAAAAGTTTCATCGCCGAATTCTTCGACGATTCTTACCGCTGTTCGAGGCCCGATTCCCTTTATCGTTCTTGACGAAAGATACTTTAACATATCCGACGCACTTTTCGGTGTCTCTCTTTCGTATCGTTTAATTCTGAACTGGCGTCCGAATGACGGGTGACGACCCCATGTTCCGTATATATGAAGTTTTTCGCCGACCGAAACACTCGCAAGTACACCCACAGCCGTTATAAGTTCATCATTGACGCACATATCCATGACCGTATAGCCGTTTTCTTCGTTTAAATACACGATATCTTCAACCGTACCGCACAGTTCTTCGTTTTCGTATTCCGTCATGTCGAACACCTCCTTTTTTACAAAAAAATTTGCACTTCGAAAAGTGCAAATCGTGACCGGATCTGTAAGCCGAGTTCTGTCATTTAAGGCAATCATCTTTCTAGACCTTG
>CAZBXS010000028.1:10603-12321 GCA_964495955.1 uncultured Faecalibacterium sp. | reverse complement strand
TTCCGAAGTTGACGGCTTTCGCTCTCGTTCTCATCAGCGGTGTTACCATTTGCGGTGGCATATTGAAAACCTGAGAAGCGGTTACAGTGTGGATATCTTCGCCGGAATTAAACGCATCTGTCATATTTTTGTCACCGGCAATATGAGCTAAAACACGAAGTTCTATCTGTGAATAGTCGGCGTCGATGAGAGTATATCCGTCTTTTGCGACGAAGAATTTTCTCATCTCACGTCCGAGTTCGGAGCGAACCGGTATATTTTGCAAATTCGGGTCTTGCGATGAAATTCTGCCTGTACGGGTTTCGGTTTGATTGAGAGTCGAATGTATTCTTCCGTCGTCGGCTATAACTTTCAAAAGTCCGTCACAATAAGTACTTTTAAGTTTCGCAAGCGTTCTGTATTCGAGGATATCCGCTACTACCGGATAGTCGTCGGCTAATTCTTCGAGTACGTCCGCACTTGTCGAATATCCGCTTTTCGTCTTTTTCTTACACGGTAAGCCGAGCGTTTCAAACAGTGCCGCTCCCAATTGCTTAGGCGAATTGAGATTAAATTCAAAACCTGTTTGTGAGAATATCCTGTCGACGATATCGCCGATTTTTATATCGAGCTCTTTACCGAATTCGGTTATGCCGTTGCTGTCGACTAAAAAGCCTTCGTTTTCCATTGAAGCGAGAACTTCGGACAAAGGAAGTTCGATTTCGTACATGAGAGTGTGCTGTCCGTTTTCTTCTATCATTTCGCCGAGCTTTTCGCAAAGCATGGGCAACCTGTCGCAATCTTCCGCTGTCTCTTTCAGCTTTTCGGGACATTCGATTTCACTTTTTTGAATACCGTATTCCTGTGAAAGCCTGTCGATACCGTAGTCGTTCGCTGACGGGTTAAGAATATATCCTGCTAAAGATGTATCGAACGAGACATTTTTAGCGGTAATATCATTTGACAAACAGTACTTGTATATTTTCTTTGCGTCTGTAGTGTACTTCTCGCAGTCGGATTCGAAGAAGTCTTTTGTAAAGCTGTCAAAGTCAAAACAGTCACCTGCGACATATTTCAGCATATTTTTAAGCCTGAATACAAAGCCTATGATGTTCTCTTTTTCGAATATTGCGACAAAGTACGCCTTTTTTTCATTGTGTAACTCACCGAGCAATTTCGGAAGGTCTCGCTCTTCTTTAAACGGTACGCTTGTTTTTTCGGTCTGTTGTTCGTTTGCCTGTACGGGAATTTTTTCTTTTGAAAGTCCGAGCTTTTCGATCATTCCGAACATTTCGAGGCTGACGAGCATGTTGATCGAATTAAAAACATCGGGTTCTTTGATTGCGTAATTTGAAAAGTCCGAATCTATCGGCGCATCGAGACATATTGTTCCGAGTTCACGGCTGAGGTAGGCGCTGTCTTTTCCGACAGCTAATTTGTCATGTACGCCTTTTTTGATATCCAATTCGTCCAAATGTTCATATATATAGTCGATGTTACCGAATTTTTGTATCAAGTCGCCCGCTGTTTTTTGACCGATACCGGCAACACCGGGAATGTTGTCGGAGCTATCACCCATGAGCGCTTTAATTTCAATCATCTGTTTCGGTTCGACGCCGTAGTCCTCTTTGAGTTTCTCTTTGTCGTAACGGACGGTGACCGCTTTTCCCATTTTCGTTGACGCAAGCAAAACCGTTGTGTTATCGCTGACAAGTTGGAGGCTGTCCCTGTCGCCCGTT
>CAZBXS010000028.1:0-10593 GCA_964495955.1 uncultured Faecalibacterium sp. | reverse complement strand
CGATAAAGCATTTGTCGTCCCCTGTTGTATGTGCCGACAAAGTGCCGAGTATATCGTCCGCTTCGTAACCCGCTTTTTCGACTACAGTGTAGCCGAGATAGGTTAAAAGTTCTTTCAGTACCGGCATTTGACTTGCGAGTTCCTGTGGCATTCCTTTTCGTCCTGCTTTGTAGCCGTCATACATTTTGTGTCTGAAAGTCGGCTCTTTGAGGTCGAACGCTATCGCCGCCGTATCGGGCGAACACTCCTCTTTGAGCTTAATCAGAATGCTTAAAAATCCGTATATTCCGTTTGTAAATCTTCCGTCTTTCGTCGTCAGCATTTTAATTCCGTAAAACGCACGGTTGACGATGCTGTTTCCGTCAACGACCAGAAGTCTCATTTTTTCCACCTCTTGTTTTTTGTACAGGCAAGTGACTGCCGAACACGTAAAAATTCGGCGTCTGTAGCACGCTTACAAGTACAAAATAATAATATTTTAAATAGTATAACACATTTTTCAACTTTTGTGTGCATTTTATTGAAGTTTATGGTAGAATGTAGGGTGGAAATTTAAAAAATTGATACGGAGTGGAAAAATGAACATCGGTAACACTCAATTAGATCCCCGACAGGCGATATTGGCGCCAATGGCAGGGGTTGCGGATATGGCATTTCGAGAACTTTGCGTTAGCTACGGTGCGGCGTATGTTATCGGCGAAATGGTCAGCAGTAAGGGCATAGCGATGTCGGACAGAAAAAGTCGGCAGTTGCTTTTGCTAAGTGAAAAAGAGCGTCCTGCGGCGGTTCAGCTTTTCGGCGACGACCCCGAAATTATGGCTCGTTCGGCTGTCGAATGTTTGGCGTACAACCCACAGGCGATAGATATTAACATGGGTTGCCCTGCCCCGAAAATTGCGGGTAACGGCGGAGGTTCGGCTTTGATGAAAGATCCGAAAAAAGCGGAAAGTATAATAAGAGCCGTGGTAAACGCAGTAGATATACCCGTAACGGTCAAAATCAGGGCAGGTTGGGACAGCGATAATCTCAACGCTGTCGAAATCGCTAAAAGAGCACAGCAGGCAGGTGCTGTGGCGATAACGGTTCACGGAAGAACGAAACAGCAAATGTACGCTCCTCCCGTCAACAGAGAAATCATCGCCGAAGTCAAGAAAAGTGTATCTGTACCCGTCATAGCAAACGGTGACATAGTCGACGGGCCTTCGGCGGCGCAGATGATAGAAGATACGGCATGTGACATGGTCATGGTCGGCAGGGGTGCACTCGGCAGACCGTGGGTATTTTCACAGATAAGCGCATATCTTAAAAATGAGGTTCTACTCCCCGAACCGCCCGTCAGCGAACGTATGCGTGTAATGGTAAAACACATCGAAACCATATGCGAATACAAGGGCGAGAGGGTCGGAATACGTGAATCGAGAAAACACGTCGCATGGTACATGAAAGGCATACGTGGTGCGGCAGGTTTTCGAAGAGAAGCCGGAACTGTCGAAAGTATCGAACAGGTCAGAGATTTAGCGTACAGAGTATGCGTTGAAAATTCGTAAAATGTAAATTTATATAGAGGTGACTTTAATGAATGAAAGTGTAAGAAAGTTGATATGTTACGCCCTGTCACATCATCTTATAGAAAAGGAAGATGTGATTTTTATGACCAACAGAATATTGGAGGTCATCGGCGCCGACAGTTACACACCGTCCGAAGAAGAATACGAAAACGTCGATCTTAGCAGTGTACTCTCCGATTTAACGGATTACGCCGTCAAAAGCGGTGCTTTAAAAGAGGACGACCCGACGCACAGAGACCTTTTCGATACGAAAATTATGGGTGTACTCATAAAAAGACCGAGCGAAATTATCGGAAAGTTTTATTCACTGTATGAAAATTCTCCGCAGAAAGCAACCGATTACTACTACGAACTCAGCGGTGATACCAACTACATCAGACGAGACAGAATAAAGCGTGACATGAAGTGGGTAACCGAAACCGAATACGGCGATATTGACATCACGATAAACCTTTCGAAACCCGAAAAAGACCCAAAAGCCATAGCGGCTGCGAAACTTTTACCGCAGTCAAGCTATCCTAAGTGTCAACTTTGCTATGAAAACGAAGGTTACGCCGGTCGAATAAATCACCCTGCACGCCAAAATCACAGAATAATTCCCATTGAGATAAACGGTGAGCCTTGGGGTTTTCAGTACTCGCCGTATGTCTATTACAACGAACACTGCATCGTCTTCAACTCATCGCATGTACCTATGAAAATTGACGAAAGTGCATTTAGAAAGCTGTTCGATTTTGTCAGGCAGTTTCCGCACTACTTTGTCGGTTCAAACGCCGACCTTCCGATAGTCGGCGGTTCGATTTTGTCGCACGAACATTTCCAAGGCGGTCACTACGAATTCGCAATGGCGAAAGCCGAAAGCGAAAAAGAGTACACAGTTCCGGGGTACGAAGACATTTCATGTACAAAAGTCAAGTGGCCCATGTCGGTTTTGCGTCTTAGAGGAAAAGACACCGAGCGTTTAACCGAGCTCGGCGGTAAGATACTCGATGCATGGAGAAAATACGATGACGAAAAGTGCTTCATTTTTTCCTGTACAGACGGCGAAGATCACAACACCGTAACGCCTATCGCACGGAAAAGAGGCGATGAATTCGAACTCGACCTCGTTCTGAGAAACAACATAACGACCGAGGAGCACCCACTCGGAGTATTCCACCCGCATTCCGAGATACACAACATCAAAAAGGAAAATATCGGACTTATCGAGGTCATGGGTCTCGCCGTTTTGCCGTCGAGACTTAAAAATGAAATGGCGCTCGTCAAAGAAGCGATACTTTCGGGTACAGACTTCGAAAACGATGAAAATATCGGAAAGCACTACGCATGGTTTAATGCTTTTAAGGATAACTATAATATAACGGAAGAAAATATCGACGGCATACTTCACGGCGAAATCGGGAAATCGTTTCTCAAGGCACTTGAACACGCCGGTGTTTTCAAAAGAGACGAAAACGGCATAGCAGGTTTCGACCGCTTTATGAAAAGCCTCGGCTGTAAATTTTAATTAAGTTTCATAATTTTTTGCGTTTTACGCACTTATTCACAGATTATTCATCAAAAGTGCACAATCTGTAAACATTACATTTGTATGATTAAAAATGGATAAGACCCTAAAGCTAAAGAAATATGGAGGTAAACATTATGGACTTCTTGGAACAGATAGCAGACTTTTTCCAATCGCTCATTACCGTACTTGCTGAGTTCTTTTCAAGACTTTACGATTTGATCGTTTCCATTAAGTTTGGCTAATATCTAAAGGGCACACCGCCTGTCGTATTCGACAGGCGGTGTTTTTCGTTGAGTTTCGTGCAGAACCCCGCCTGCGAAGCAGGCGGGGCGGCGGCTGAGCGTACCCCCGTGCGCTCGCCGTAGGCGTAGTGCTAAGGGGGTGCCCGAAGACGCCGCCGGCTGTAGAAAGTCGGGTTTAGACAGTAGATCGCAGCTGTACAAACCCGAAACCTCAGCACAGCCGAAAGTCATACGCACACCGAGGGCATCGAGCCCTCGGTGTGCGTGCGTGCACTCGCAAGCTACTGCGCACGCATTTGGTTTTTAGTCTGTAGCGCCACAGTCCGACTTATTTTGAATTGTTCTTATATAACGAAAAGGACTACACGTTACGGATAGTCCCTGCTGAGTGTAAAATATAAATGCTTGTTACTTAAATTAAAGTCCCTGATTGTCTTGCCACCAATCGAATTCGTCATAAGTTTGTTCAGAATCGTTCTTCTTAATGGCAGATTTTATAGCTAAATAAGCAAGACAAATAGGAAAACTAAGCCACGTAAGTCCAGGTGCCTTGAACACAAAGAAGCTCACTACAATAATTGTAAAAATCATAAAATCGCCACCCACTTAAATTTTGTGTCTTATATATCGGCAGAAATACCAAAGTAATACGTTATTTCAGCTCCAGCGGTTCGTCGGGTATATTATAATCGCCGTCAAGGAGTTTTATCTCGCCGTTTTCACTGACGGCGTACATCTGTTTAAATCTTAGAACCGTCTCCCCACTGTCAAGCGTTATGATATGAGAAAGGCTGAATTTGTACCATTTGAGACCGTTTTCCGAATAAGTTTCGATATATTTTACGACATATTCTTCTTCGCTTTCGAATGTGTCCTTTATATTTTCCGAAAAATAGGCTTCTGCGTCCTCTTTGTTATTGAGCTTTACGGCAGGTTTCGTTATTTCTTCGTCCGAAATAAGTTCGCTTTCTATAGTATAATCGGAATGTACGGTCACACGGTATTTCACTTCACGCATGGCTTGGGATATATCCTCATAGTTCGCCTTTACCAAGTAAAAATCAAGCTCGGTCTCCCCTTCTCCGACCGCCTCGAAAACGAATACCGTTTCGCCTGTACCGGCATCTTTTTCCGGTTCGGTAACGAGATCGACAACGCCCTGTTTCTGCGTTTCAAGCAACCATTCGCCGTCACCGTCGAGCGATATTACCAATCCGAGCGGTTCATCATTTCCGCAGGCACACAAAATCAGCAAAAGCAAAACTGCGAAAAGTGCCGGTAATATTTTCTTTTTCATCGCCATTCCCCCTTTTTACGATTGTTACTATGTTATTATACCATTATCCAACAGCGATTACAAGAATTTGACTTGAAAAAATAGAACCTGTGCTTTGTAAAAAGTTAAATTTTGTCGCAATATATTGAAAATTTCGTCGTTATGATATATAATTACGATGAATAATAATATTAGCAGGTGTGTGTTATGACTCAAATGAATTTTAGAATTGATACTTACGGTTATGCGACCGAAGAAGTCGACAAGTACATCGACATGCTTCAATCGGAATACAATAACGCTGTCCAATGGGGCAACGAAATCGAACGCCAGCTTGAAGAAATGAAAAGTACAGGCGAAGTATACGCTGAAAACGAACGTCTCAAAAGAGAAAACGAGAAGCTGCTTTCGGACTGCAAACTTCTTGCGGGAAAATTGAAATCGTTAAGCGGACAACAGGAGCGAAACGCCGACCCGACGCCGTCAAAGCCGAACTACGACACCGACACGGCAAAGGTAGTAAACGGCATTATCTCCGCCGCAAACAAAAAAGCGCAGGAGATCGTCAACGAGGCATACAAAACTCAGGACAACATTTTCTCTTCCGCAATAGTCAATGCCCAATTAAAACTTGACGAACTCGAAAACAGCAGGCTTAAAGCCGAAGAAGAAATTGCGAACTTAGCGAAAATCAAAGACGAAATCATCGAAAAACTCAACAGCGTAAAAGACGTTCTTGACGCATAAATTAAAAAATAAAAACGAAAAATGAGAAAGGCAGAGTAATATGCAACCACATAGACCCAAGGCGTTAGATGACCTGAACAACGACTTTTTCTCTCCCGATTTTAGCTCAAAGAAAAGCGGCGATTTTGACGAAGTACAGGTTAGTGAAAGCGAGCCGATAAGCGATACAAAAATCGACTTTAGCGAATATCTCGCTGATAATACTGTCCCAAATGAGACGGAAAGTACTGATAAATCATCTACAAGTAAAGTACCCAAGCTCCCGAAAAAAGACCCGTCACAGCCGTATAGCAAAGATGAAATATTCGAACTTTTGGCTGAAGATTTTTCGGCGCTTGACGGCATTATCGGCAATGCGTTCACCGATGACGGAACAAGTCAAAATGAATACGAAGACGAAACGCCGAGAGAAGAAAGCGAAAAAGTACCTTTAGTTGACGAAAAAACGGCTTATGAAAGTTTCCCCGATATTTCACAGTCCATAATTGATTTAGCGGCGAAACCTCACGAAAGCGAAGAAAATCAAAAGCAGAAAGAAAAAGACAGCATCAAGCGTGCAAAAGAGGACGCAAAAAACTCCATTGAAAACGAAAAGAAGAAAATCAGGGAGCAGAAAAAACTCGAAAAGACAGTCCAAAGACCGTTCGGAAAACGCAGAGCCGCCGTTATATTCACGATAATTTTCCTTGTGATAGGCGTAGTTGCGAGCTTATTGGCATCTTTGATGTACGCAATCGAAAAGACCGATGACGGAATGTTGAAAGTTGCCGATTTTACGCTCGTATATGTTGACGGAGACAAAATCAGCGGTGACGAACGTATCGGAGAGTACATAATAACGAAATCAGGCAGGATACAGGGCAACGATACTCTCCTCTTCTTAGACTCGACAAACAGACCCGCAGTCGCAGACGTGGTAGGTTTCGGTGCAGGACTGTATGCAGTCGACCTCGGCTCAAGTATATACAGGCTCGAACAGTCGAAAATCATCGGCTCGGCTAAGTTCATAAGTCCGAATTTAGCTCTTGTACGAAATGCGGTAGCCGGCTATTCGTTCGTAGTTTTCGCTTGCTTGGCGATATATCTTATCTTGGTTATACTTTTTGCGTCGCTGAGAATCAGCAAACTTAATTCGGCTATAAAAAAGCTCAAAGAAAATTACGAGCTTATATAAATTGACGAAAATCAGCTTATATTAAAAATCGCATAATTTTACCGCCCGTTGCAAAGTGCAACGGGCGGTACTTTTGTCGGTTAGTTTCTATCAGTTAATTCTCATAAAATCGTTTGCCGGAACGGTCACGCCGTTTACCGTAACGTCGTTTGAAGTGTAGTTTACATATATTTTCGTGTCGCCGTATTCTGTACAGTAGAAGTTTTTCTTGACCTTGTAGTGAGCTGTCATACGGCGGTCTCGAAGGTCGCCGAGTGCCTTGTTAGCTTTTTCGTAATACGCAACCGCTGTGTTCGCCCACTCGGTATAAGAGTAAAGCTCGTTGGCGGTATCGGTTGCCGATTTAGCGTCTGCCGTCTCGCCTTCCGAGGAAGTTCCACCGACAGAAGTACTCGCCTGTACTTCACCGTAGCACCATTCGAAAGCCGGAAGTGCACCGTATTCGACCGCTCGGAGAATGGATTTTCTGTAGTCGGAGCTTAAGTTTATCGGCTCACAGCTGTATTCGAGCGTGCCGTGTAAAACGAGCTGGTAAAACGGTACGCTTGTGTAATACGAAGTAGCGTTTCGTGATGTGCTAAGCGGCATATCCGAGACGACTTCGGCGTTTTTGAGGGCGTACAGATTGCCTTTTTCGACCATCAGCCGACTTGTACCCGAAACCGACGATATCTCCGCACTTATCTCGTTTTTAATGTCATCACGTGTTTTTTCGCCGTCGGAGTACAGGAAACTCGCAGCATCGGAGACGCTGACTGCCGAAAGGGAGTTTTCTTTCGCAAAGTGCAAAAGCGAAATTACATTTTCTTCTATCATATCGAAACCTACGGCGTTTCTGTCGTTTGTGACGGAAAATCCGTTAGTTTCGCTGACTGTGACGCTGTCACCCGAAACATTTACGGCGTAATCGGAATTACTTCCGGCACCTTTCGGTACGGTAATGCAGTCTATGTCGGTGAACATCGTCAAATTCTGAGCGGACATATAATCTGTCAATTCTTTCAAATCTTCCTCTGTACCGAGGGTGTGGAGAAACTCGGCAACGGATATGCTTCTTTGGTTATCACCGCCACTGAGAGTGCCTTTGTATTTAACGTATATATTCGCAAAGCCTTTACTCTTAAGATGTATGAGCATGTCACGAAGCTGTTCGTAAGTTGTCAATACCTGAGTTTTAGACGAACCTGTGTTAGCGGTTGCCAAAACCGAAATTACCGTCGGCAGTGCACCGTCTGCCTCAACACTGCTTGATGAAAGAACACCGTCTCTTATAAGCTGTTCTCTGCAAGCGACAGCCATACCCGAATAGTCCGCATTGTCACCGGACAAAAATCTGTAGCAAAGTTCAAGTTCGCCCGAATATGTCTTACCTGAGACATAAATATATGATTTATCTTTCTTTGTTGTTATTTGCGTTTCGGTTATGTCAAACTGTGCTCCGACTGCATTATATTTAGTTTCGCTTTTGTAAGTTCCTGCGTTGACGGTCGCTATTGCGTCGCCTTTTCTTATAAGACAGACAAAAGCGTCGGTACTTTTCTTAATTCCGAACACACCGAAAAGTGCGTTATTATTCTCGGTGTCACCGTATATTTTAAGTGACATATCGGTAAACTTGTCCGATACTTTCGAAGTTTGAAGCATCCCTCCGCAGTTGTCGGGTACAAGCAAGTATTCATCTTCCGACGGGGAACTGCTCGCACCGAAAAAGTTAAGAAGGCGAATTTTCGTCATGACTGCACCGTCAACGGTTGAATTGTTTTCGATATTTTGACAGTTGATGTTAGCGTAGAAGTTTCCGTCGACAAGCGTATATTCGACCGGCACCGCAAAGCTTACCGTTTCACCGTCCACGGTACATTTGAGAGTGTATTTCGCCCGTACGCCGTTTTCGATTTTTTCGCTTGTCACCGGCACATAGCCGGTTTTGTCGACACAACTTGAAAGCTCTATTATCCGACCGTCCAGTACAACTTCGGCGGTAATCGTTGAGGGAACATATTTTCCGCTTTGGTTATATTTTTCGGGCAGTGCGTACCACCATTTACCCGTAGCGGAGTTTTTGATGGCGACATCGCCGACTTTATCGTTAAAATAAAGTTCAACCATCGACGAAGTAGCTACTTTTTGTTTCGAAGTAAACTTTCGGGTTTGGGCATATACGGTATCTTTTTCGGCTGTGAGTGCATTTTGCGAAAGCTCATATTTTTCGCTTTTCGCCGAATTGCCGCAAGCGCACAGGCTCAAAAGAAAAATCGCCGCTAATATCAGTAATAAAGTCTTTTTGAATTTTTTCATCTTAAACAGTCCTCTATTATTTTATAACGCTCTTGTGCGTTTTGTAGTACAGGTAACTTCCTACAATAAACGCAGCGCAAATCGCAACATAAAGCAGGAATATCATCGAAGTCACCGCACCGGAGAAAATTATCAGCGAGCCGATAATCGCAAGTACGGGAACGACGTAGCCCAAGAATTTGTTCTTAATTTCGCCCTTTTTGCAAAGGCGGATAACTGCGATGTACAGTATAATGTACAGCATGTACAAAATGCAAATTGAAATTTCGGATATATCATGATTTCCGAAAACTCCGCTTTGAGTGAGAACATGGTGTATCAAAAGATAGAACATCGACAAACAATAAATCAAAACGGAAGAATTGACGGGCATTCCGCCGAGCTTTTCGTTTTCCTTTTTAAACACATTCGAACAGGGCATCATATTTCTCAGTGCCAACGAATAGGGCAAGCGGATAAGACCGAGGACGACACCGTTGACTGTACCCAAAATCGAAATAACGACAGCCACGAGCGTCACTTTTGCGCCCCACGAACCGAAAAGTTTTTCGGCGGCGATATATACGGCTGAGTCACCGTTTTCAAGTATCGCCTGAGGCCCGACATAAGAGGTTATACCGACAAAATACGCAAGATATACCGCAAGTACGGCAATCGGAGCTATCGACAGCGCAATGGGAAGATTTTTCTTGCTGTTTTTAATTTCGTGGCATATCGAAGTTGAGACAATCCAGCCGTCGAACGAGAACGCAACGGGGCCGAAAGCGGCTATCCAGCCTAAATTTCCGACGGAAGAAGAAAATGTTTTGTAACTTTCCGATACCGTAGCGGCAGGCTCGCCGAATATCAAACCGAGAACGGCTATGGCGATAAGGGGGATAAGTTTAATTATCATTGCGGCGTTTTGGAAAAGACCGCCGAGTTTCGCTGAAAGCGTATTAAACAGGAAAAATACGGTTATCACAACAGCCGCTATAACGGTATTTCTTCCGACGGAGAAGTCGGAATATCCCATAAGCTGACTGATATATATTCCCGACGCCCACGAGACGACGGCGCACAGTGTCGGCAGGTACAGAAAAGTTTCAAACCAGCCGAAAACAGTCGCAGTACCCAGACCGACAAAACTTTCGGCATAAGAAACGAGACCGCCGGGTTTATCCGTTCGTGTCGCAAGCTGAGAAATTGACAGAGAACCGAAAATTATCGCTATCGCCGCAACGCAGAAAATTATAATTCCGAGCGTAACATTTCCGTCGGCGTACGTGAGAATATCGTCGGCTTTAAAGAAAATACCGGAGCCGATAACAATTCCCATTATCATAGTTATCGCCGTGAAAAGTCCGTAATTGCGTTTTTGCATATTATCTCCCCCAAGCTTAATCGCATAATGATAGTATATGATACCACTTTTCAGTTGCGATGTCAAATTAGCGTTGGGGTGTGTATTGGTAAGTTGGGTACAGAACCCCGCCTGCGAAGCAGGCGGGGCGGTGGCTGAGCGTATCCCTGTGCGTGCGAGCGAAGCGAGCAGTGCACAGGGGTGCCCGAAGACGCCGCCTGCTGTAGAAAGTCGGAGTTAGAAATAGTTCGTAGCTGTAGAGAGACGAATTTAAAGCGGTCGGAAAATCGCAAAAATTTCCGCTGTCCGCAAGCTGAGTTATATTCGGAGATAGGCAGTGAGTTGGGTGCAGAACCCCGCCTGCGAAGCAGGCGGGGCGGTGTGCGACGCACCTCGAAGGTGCGAGCGAAGCGAGCAGTCTGAGACGGTGCACGAG
>CAZBXS010000027.1:0-12754 GCA_964495955.1 uncultured Faecalibacterium sp. | reverse complement strand
AAAGATTTACGACATACGAGATAATCGAAAATGTACCGATAATCGTTGTCAAAAAAGACAGATCCCGTGAAGCATTCGACCGTGAAAAGCTCTTTAACGGTATGCTCAGAGCATGTGAAAAGCGTCCGGTTGCCCTTGATACAATCGAAAGGGCGGTAAGCGACATCGAAACGGAGCTTCAAAATTCACTCGACCGTGAAGTGACTTCGGAACATATCGGCGAGCTTACAATGGAAAAACTCAAAAATATCGACGAAGTCGCATACGTCCGTTTCGCTTCTGTTTACAGGCAGTTTAAGGACATAAACACATTTATGGACGAACTTGCGAAACTTTTGGGCGAAAAGAAATAAAAAATACATAACAGTAGCCGTTCGAGCGTGTCTCGGACGGCTTTTTCAATTGACAAAATTTTGAAACTTTCGAAATTTTGTCAATTTTTTCTATTGACATTCACCACTGTACAAGTTATAATGGAGCAAAAGTACACTGAAAAGGTGGAAAAAGGTGAATTTCGGAAAGGCGGTGGTGCGGATGCTTTTGATGGGCAAGTCTTATAACAAAATTGACCAAAAAAATCGAATATTCGTTCCTGCCAAGTTCCGTGACGCTCTCGGCAGTACCGTCGTACTCACCATAGCCGACGGAAAAGACTGTATCCAATGCTACAGCATGGAAGAATTCGAGAGAAAATTCGCCGATACGGAAAAAAGAATCAGCGATATGCTCGGCGAGGACGATATTTTAACCGATACTTTCGCCGAAACACAGGACGTAAATGTCGACAATCAGGGCAGGATTTCCATTCCACCCGAACAGTGCGAACTTGCCCAACTCGGTGAAAGCGTATTGGTTATCGGCATGGGCAGATACGTTGAAATCTGGAACGAAGAAAACTTCAAACTCCACCGTGAAAAAGCGAGAGAAAATGTCAAGAAAGTCAAGAATGTCGACGCAATGATGCGTGAAGCCGTCATCGAAGCGAAAAAAAGAGAAGCGGGTAACATCAAAAACGGCGACTGAATTTGAGGTCAAAAATGGAATTTGAACATAAAAGCGTACTTTTGAACGAAACCGTCGACTCGCTGAATATCAAAAAGGACGGTATATATGTCGACTGTACAGCCGGAGGAGGCGGACATTCAAAGGCAGTTCTTGCCAAACTCGGCGAAAACGGAAGACTTATAGCGATCGACCAAGATCCCGATGCGATAGAGGTATTGACCGAGCGATTGGGCAACGACAAAAGGGTAACGATAGTAAAAAATAATTTTTCGCAGCTGAAAGAAATTCTGCGTGATTTGAATATCGAAGGAGTTGACGGCGTACTTGCCGACCTCGGCGTAAGTTCACACCAACTCGACACGACGGAAAGGGGATTTTCCGTTCATAACGACGCTCCGCTGGACATGAGAATGAGCCGGTCGGGGCGCACAGCCGCCGATCTTGTCAACAAACTCGGCGAACGGGAACTTGCCCGAATAATTCAAACCTACGGCGAAGAAAAATTCGCCCGCTCTATTGCAAGAAATATCGTCAAAGAGCGTGCGATCGAACCGATAACTTCAACTTTGCGTTTAGCTGAAATTGTCAAGTACTCCATTCCTGCGGCAGCGAGAAGAACAGGAGGACACCCGGCGAGAAAAACTTTTCAGGCGCTTAGAATCGAAGTCAACGGAGAGCTCGAAAAACTTGATTCGGCACTTGATGATATGTTCGACGTTTTGAACGTCGGCGGAAGACTCAGTGTGATAACTTTCCACTCTTTAGAAGACCGAATGGTCAAGAAAAGATTTGCTTCACTGTGCGAATCGTGCACCTGTCCGAAGGAATTTCCGGTCTGCGTCTGTGGGAAGGTACAAAGGGGAAATTTAGTTTTTAAGTTTAAAACCGCAAGCGAAGAAGAACTCGAAAATAACCCACGTTCAAGAAGTGCAACACTAAGATCAATAGAAAAACTACATATTTAACCGAATACAAAAATATATATGAGGAGGAAGCATAATGGCATTGCCGGTAGAAGACGAATTCGATTTCAGTGCATTCGAAACAGCCGAACAGCGACGGGCGTCGGCGCAAAAAAACAAAACAGCTAACTTAACGAAATATGTCGAAGACAAAGAAACAGCGCACAGAAGACGAATAGATGCGACGGTAAAATCGCTAAAACTTGTTGCGGTCATAGCGATAATCGGAACATTGGCGTTTTTAAACCTCTATGCGTACAGTGCCAGAGATATCGCCGACAGGAAATACGATTCTTTGACGGAAGAGTACAATATGGTTCTCAGCGACAATCAAAGGCTGTCTATGGAACTTAACAGCATGATATCGCTTGAACAGATAGAAATTGTCGCAGTGGAAGAATTAGGACTTGTCAAACTTGACCAAAGCGATATCGAATATGTGAAAACTTCAACAGGAAACAAGGTTGTCGTGTCCGCAGGTGCGGCGACAAACTGAAAAAAGACGGATTGATAAGGCGAAAAAGTTGCGTAGGGGAAATATGCGGCTTTTCGCCTTGTGCTGATATAAAAGGAAAAATGAGAAAATCAAAAATTGCGAGGTGTGTGAGATGAAAATTAAAAGTCCCGATAAAAAGATAAAGAAAAATGCGAAAGCGTTACTTGCGTTTTTGTGCGTGGCTGTTGTACTTATTGACGTGTTCGGACTTGTCAGAGCTGTCTTTATTGACGGTGACGAGCACCGAGCCAAAGCCGAAAGTCAACAGACTCACGATACGGTAGTCACCGCACCGAGAGGTAACATATACGACTGCAATATGAACGTACTTGCCCAAAGTGCGTCGGCTTGGATTTGCTGTGCAACGCCTGAAAATATCAAAAAAGATGAAACGAGGGAGAAGATAGCCGAGTTTCTTTCGGAGACATTTTCCATGGACAAAAGCACCATCCTCAAAAAACTCAAGAACACTTCGAGTAAATACGAAATCATCAAAAAGCAAGTCACCGCCTCACAGAAGAACAAAGTCGAAACGTTTCTTACGGAAAATAAGTACAGCGGACTTGTCTATTTTACTCCGAGTTCGATGAGATTTTATCAAGCGAACAATTTCGCATCGTCAGTCGTCGGATTTATCGACTCCGACGGTAGCGGAAGGGGAGGACTTGAAGCAAAATACGATACTCTTTTGACGGGTACACCCGGCAGAATAATAACCGCACAAGACGCAAAACAAAACAGCATGAGCTCGGATTACGAGACGGTCATAGACGCAAAATCGGGTGTCGGAATAGTCACGACTATAGATTCGACTATCCAGTACTATCTCGAAAAAGCGCTCGACGAAGCACTTGACGACTACGAAGCCGAGGGTGCCTACGGCATAGTCATGGACGTCAAAACCGGCGCAATCAAAGCTATGGCAAACAAACCCGACTATGACCCGAACAACGCCTACACCGTATACAGCGAAAAAGCACTCGAAGAATTGGAAGAATACAAAGATACCGACAAGTACAGCAGTGAATACACTAACAAGCTCTACGCTCAGTGGAACAACAAGTGCATTTCCTACGCTTATGAGCCGGGTTCGGTATTCAAAGTGTTTACCCTCGCCGCAGCTCTCGAAGAGGGCGTTGTCAACGAAAATACATCTTACACCTGCAAAGGTTACTACCACATCGGCGGAAGAAACATACACTGTGCAAGAAGAACGGGTCACGGTACGCAAGATCTGACCCACGGACTTATGAATTCGTGCAACCCGTTTTTCATCAATATCGGTCAGTCGCTCGGAACGGATACATATTACAAGTACTTCGAAGCGTTCGGATTTACCGAAAAGACGGGTATAGATCTCCCTGGCGAAGAAAATTCGACCTATCACGCTAAAGACAGTTTTACGAAAGTCGACCTTGCCAGTACATCGTTCGGTCAGTCGGTCAAGGTAACGCCCATTCAGATAATCACCGCTATAAGTGCGGTAGCAAACGGCGGAAAGCTCATGCAACCTTATGTTGTATCGGGAACGGTCGATGAGGACGGAAACATTCTCTCAACGACCGAACCTGTGGTAAAACGTCAGGTTATAAGCGAAAGCACAAGCAAAAAAATATGCGAAATGATGGAAAAAGTCGTTTCCGCCGGTACGGGTAAGAATGCATACATTCCCGGCTATCGAGTTGCGGGAAAAACGGCTACGTCACAGAAATTACAGGAAAGTAACGAAAGCGGCGAAGATCTTTATTCGGGTTCGTTCGTCTGCTTCGCTCCTGCCGACGATCCGCAGGTTGCGGTACTTATCATCGTCGACAATCCCGGAACGGATGTCCATTCGGGTAGCGTTATTGCAGCTCCGGCAGCTAAAGAAGTTATGCAAAATACGCTCGAATATCTCAACGTCGAGCCGAAATATACAGAGGCTGAACTTGCCACGGTTACGGCTGTAGCTCCGAATTTATCCGGAAAATCCGTAACTTCGGCTAAACAGATAGCCGCAAAACAAGGCTACACAGTCAAAGTCGTAGGCGACGGCGACGAAGTAATTTCACAAAATCCCGCCGCAAATCAGACGGTATCCTCCGGCGGAGTTATCGTCATATATACCGAAGAAGACGCCGAGACCTCGATGGTGGAAGTTCCCGATTTTACGAACAAGTCGATATCACAGGTTAATCAGCTTGCCGTACAGGTGGGACTTAATATCACATTTTCGGGGCCCTCGCTTCAAACGGCAACTACGGCATCGTTTAAGCAAAGTGTGGAAAAGGGAACGAAAGTCGCCGCAGGCTCAAGCGTAACGGTATATTTCCAAGAGACCGGCGGAGTAGAAGATGATTGATATACAGAAGATATATCTGTGAAAAATACATAGAGAAAAAGAAAAACAAAACGGAGGTTATAGAATGAAATTATCATGTATTTTGTCAAACGCAGTCGATAAGTTCGACTGCAAGGATGTTGAAATTTCATATATTACCGATGATTCGAGAAAAGTCAAAGAAGGTTGCGCTTTCGTCTGTATCAAAGGCAAAAACTTCGACGGTCACACCGCCGCAAAACAAGCCGAAGAAAACGGCGCTGCGGTGATAATAGCCGAACATGACGCAGGGTGTAAAAATCAAGTTATAGTCGAAAACACCCGAAGCGTATATGCTAAAATGTGCACCGAATTTTTCTCACGTCCGTCGGATAAAATGACAATGATAGCAGTCACGGGAACTAACGGTAAAACGACGGTTTCGACGCTTATCTATGAGCTACTGACGAAAATGGGTAAAAAAGCGGGACTTATAGGAACAGTCTCGAATATAATCGACGGAAAAAAGACCGACAGCGTTCTGACAACGCCCGACGCATTCGACCTTAACCGCATGTTCAAAGAAATGGTCGATTGCAAAACACAGTACTGCGTTATGGAAGTCTCATCACAGGCTCTCGACCAGTGCCGTACAGACGGGTGCCATTTCGACATAGGAATTTTTACGAACATTTCCCAAGACCATCTCGACTACCATGAGACGATGGAAAACTATGTACAGGCTAAAAGAAAGCTGTTTTTAAACTGCGACAAAGCCGTTATAAATATCGACGACCGCTCATATAAAGAACTCATGGAAGGTACAGACTGCGAAGTTTTGACATATTCCGCAAAACAAAATTCAGCCGACCTTACCGCAAAATCAATAAAACTCAGCTTAAGTGCTGTTGACTATGCGATAGTCGGAATTTCCATGATAGGCAGGGTGCATTACGCTACACCCGGCATGTTCTCTGTTTATAATTCCATGGCAGTGATAGGCTGTGCGCTGAAACTCGGATTTGATTTTGACGAAGTACTGGCGACGGTTTCCACGCTCGAAAGTGTCAAGGGCAGATTTGAAGTCCTCAGTACCGACACACCGTATAAAATCATCATCGACTACGCCCATACTCCCGACGGACTTGAAAATGTTTTGAGAACTTTAAATGAAGTCAAACAGGGAAAAGTCATAACCGTATTCGGTTGTGGCGGAGACAGAGACAAAACGAAACGTTCGATAATGGGTCAAACGGTAGCTCAAATGTCGGACATAGCGGTAGTTACGACCGATAATCCCCGAACGGAAGACCCGGAGAGCATAATTAACGACATTCTCGAAGGAATGAAGGGGCACAAAAACAAAAAGTACGTGAAAGTCGACAGGACAAAAGCGATCGAATTCGCTATGGACATGGCGCAGGAAAACGATATAATTCTTCTTGCGGGAAAAGGTCACGAAACGTACCAAATAGTCGGCAAAGAAAAAAGGCATTACGATGAGCGTGAAATAGTTTTCGCTTATCTTCAAAAACAAAAGGAAAACTGATCAGCCAAAATGCATAGAAATAATCTGTACATTTCGGCTTTGAAACAAGAGAGGATTTGATAAAATGAGTATTACAGTCGCAAGCGTTATGTCGCTTCTCATCGCTTTCGTTATCACATGGGTACTGGGTTACGGTCTCATTCCGCTTCTTCACAAACTGAAGTTCGGACAGACGATACTTGTCGATATAGGCCCCAAGTGGCACGCCAAAAAACAGGGTACTCCCACCATGGGCGGTATCATGTTTATAATCGGCGTTATACTTTCGACAGTTGCCACGGTACTTGTGGCTAAGGGTATGGGAAATAGCGTTTTCTCGCCCGCCGGTGAAATGAGAAATGTCGAATATGTGAAAATTTGGGGCGGTTTGCTCTTAGCGCTCCTTTTCGCCCTCGTCGGTTTTGTCGACGATTATATCAAAGTCGTCAAAAAGCGTAACTTGGGTCTTACCGAAATACAAAAGACGATTCCTCAGCTTATCATAGCCGTAGCTTATCTCTTCTGCTATTACAAAGTCAGCGGGACTTCCATGTATGTTCCTTTCGTCGGCTCTGTCGATATGCACTTTTTCTATTGGATATTCGGAATATGCGTTATCTACGGTGCGATAAATGCCGTCAACTTCACCGACGGTATCGACGGCTTGTGCGGAAGCGTTACCCTCGTTTGTGCTCTTGCGTTCACAATTGCTGCAATACTTTATAAAACGACAAGCGTCAGCGTGCTTGCCTCCGCTCTCGTCGGAGGCTGTGCCGGTTATCTTATCTGGAACCACTACCCTGCGAAAGTCATGATGGGCGATACGGGCTCAATGTTCCTCGGCGGTCTCGTCGTAGCTTTGGCTTATGCCATCGACATGCCTTTGATACTCGTGCTTTTCGGCTTCATCTATGTTATCGAAGCTATGAGCGACGTTATACAGATAGGCAGTATAAAACTCAGACATAAGAAAGTTTTCAAAATGGCTCCGATCCACCACCATTTCGAAATGAGCGGTTGGAACGAGAAAAAAATAGTCGGTGTTTTCACTTTGGTGAATGTACTGGCGTGTGCGTTGGGAATAATAATAATCCTTTTCGGCGACAACAGAGTGATTTGATTTTTTAATTAGTACATTTTAACAAGTACATTTTAACAAGTACAGGGAGGGATATGCTTGGCAAGAGAAAAAAGCGTCTCACGCAGTGACGCTCGAATGGAAAGAGCTTTGCAACGTCAGAAAGCTAAAGATATGAAAAAAGACGAAATAAGACGGGAAAAACTCGCCTCGGCGAGAAAAGCCGAAGAAAACGGCGCCAAGGTCGGAAAATTCCTCAGAAAGTGGACGAATTTTTCCCAAGCTGACCATGTGTTTCTTTTGGTTGTACTTGTACTTTTGGGCATAGGCTTGATAACGATGTTTTCCGCAAGTTACACCGACGCTTATTACCGTCATGGCGGCGACTCGTTTTACTATATAAAAAAACAGGTTAAATTTGCCTGCTTGGGTCTTGCCGTGATGTTTATTGCGAGCATTATCGACTACAAAAAGCTCAACAGCGGTATCGCAATTATAGCTCACTTCGGTGCATTGATACTGCTTTGTTTGGCACTTGTAATAAACCACGGAAAAGAAAGCGACTTTAAGCGCTGGATATCCATAGGCCCGATAAACTTTCAGCCGTCGGATATTGCGAAATTTACACTGATACTGTTTTTAGCCTATAACATATCACGGCAATACGGAATGATACATTCTCAAAAAGTGCCTAACCAAAAAACTCTCCTTAGTTTCGACAGAGCGTTTACACAAAAATGCCGTCCGTTTTACAAAAATGCCAGTACAATGTCATTGGTGCTCACCTTGTGGTACACACTTCTTATATCAATGGTGTGTGTACTTGTACTTCTTGAAAATCACCTTTCCGGTACTATACTGATTTTCTCTATCGGCGTCGGAATGATGTGGCTCGGCGGTGTCAAAAAAGGGTACTTCGCAGTCGTAGCGGTCATAGTCGTTGCTGCGGTAGCGTTAGTTATACTAAAACCCGACATTTTGCCCGATTATGCGGCAAAAAGAATAATCGCATGGCTTGACAAAAGCTATGAACCCCTCAACGCAAGATGGCAAACTAACCAAAGCCTTCGAGCTATAGCATCGGGAGGGCCGTTCGGTCTCGGCCTCGGCGGTTCAAGACAAAAGCATATGTTCGTATCCGAACCGCAAAACGACTTCATCTTCTCGATATTCTGTGAAGAATTCGGATTTATAGGCGCTATAGCACTTATACTTCTGTTTGCTTATCTCGTATACCGTGGATTTAGAATAGGCATGAACGCAAATGACGTTTTCGGCTCACTTCTTGCTATGGGCATTTCAATGCATATCGGAATACAGGTTTTACTTAACATAGGCGTTGTATCCGACGCTTTGCCGAATACGGGTATATCACTTCCGTTTTTCAGTTACGGCGGAACATCGCTTGTTATGCTACTTGGCGAAATGGGCGTCGTCCTATCGGTCTCACGGCAAAGTCATATGGAAAAAGGTTAAAAGAGGTAGTATAAATGAGAGTTTTATTCGCAGCCGGCGGTACGGGCGGACACATAAACCCCGCACTCGCAGTCGCAGGTGAAATAAGAGAAAATTATCCCGACAGCGAAATACTGTTTGTCGGAACAAAAGATAAAATGGAATCAAGGCTTGTCCCACAGGCAGGCTTTGATTTTACTACTATATCAATATCCGGTTTTCAAAGAAAACTCAGCGTGAAAAATTTCTTCAAAAATATAAGAACGCTGTTTTATTTGATATCCTCATCATTCCAAACGAGAAAAATTATCCGTACTTTTAAACCCGATGTAGTTATCGGTTTCGGCGGATATGTTTCGGGGCCTGTCCTTCGCTGTGCCTACAAAATGGGCGTACCGACGGCAATACACGAACAAAACGCTTTCCCCGGTGTGACGAATAAAGCGTTAGCTAAAAAAGTCGACAAGGTTATGATAACGGTCGAAAGCGTTCGAAAATATTTTCAGCCGAAAAACGAATGCGTACTTACAGGTCTGCCCGTAAGAGGAGAAATGCTCAAAGCCGACAGAGACTTTTCAAGAGCACAAATGGGCATAAGAGATGATGAAGTACTGATACTTTCAATGGGCGGTTCACTCGGTGCAAAAGCCGTCAACGAAGCGGCAGTCGAACTTATATCGAAAAGAGCCGACGAAAAAGGCTACAGATTTTTGCATTCAATGGGTCGCTACGGACTGTGGGTGCCCGACAAAATAAAAGAAAACGGCGTTGACCTAGACTCTCATAAAAACATAGAAATACGTGAATACATAAGCGATATGGACGTATGTATGAGTGCCGCCGATATCGTAATTTGCCGAGCGGGCGCATCGTCACTCAGCGAAATAGAAGCACTCGGAAAAGCGTCGGTATTAGTACCGTCTCCGAATGTTGCCGAAAATCACCAGTACCACAACGCAATGGCACTTGTCAATAATAATGCGGCTATCATAATCGAAGAAAAAGACCTGACGGGCGACAGACTTATAAAAGAAGTCGACCTACTCGTTAAAAATAAAGAAAAACGGGACGAAATAGGAAGAAATGCACTTTCTATGGCAATGCCCGACGCTAAGAAAAGAATAGCGGACATAGTTATAAAACTCGCTTCGGGCGAATAAGCCTAAAGTCACTCAAAATAAGTTTTCGGCATAGAATACAACAGTCTATGCTTGAAAGGTCGTGTTTTGAGTGGAAAGTATATTCGTAAAAGGCGGAAATGAACTTGAAGGGAAAATTGCGGTGCACGGCTCGAAAAACAGCTGTTTACCACTGCTTGCCGCAGTACTTTTGACGGGCGATGTTTGTGTGATACATAACTGTCCGGATTTAAGTGATGTTGCGGCGGCTGTCAAAATTCTTCGGTACCTCGGCTGTAAAGTCGATATAGAAAACGGTACCGTCTGTGTCGATTCGTCCGTACTTGTAAGACATGATATAACGGAAGAACTTATGCGTGAAATGCGCTCGTCTGTTGTCTTTCTCGGCCCCGTTCTTGCCCGTTGCAAAAAAGCCGATATGTACACGCCGGGAGGGTGCGAGATAGGGCTTCGACCTATTGATATTCACCTTTCGGCGTTTCGTACCCTCGGCGTACATATAGACGAAAGTTACGGCAAACTCAGTTGCCGAAAGAACGGCGAATTTTCGGGCAAAAATATAAATTTGCCTTTCCCCTCGGTCGGTGCGACCGAGAATATAATTTTAGCCTGTACGCTTTCAGACGGCGTGACGAATATATATAACGCCGCCCGTGAACCCGAAATCAGCGTACTTGTTGAATTTTTAAACAAATGCGGTGCGAAAATCGCCATAGCCTCCGACGGTACGGTCAGTATTGTCGGCGTCAAGAAACTTCACGGCTGTGAATTCAGCGTCATACCCGACAGAATAACAGCCGCAACGTACATGTCGGCAGTCGCTTCCGCCGGCGGTGACGTACTGATAGAAAATACCGTTCCACGCCACTTAAAGAGCGTAATATCGGTTTTCGAAGAAGCCGGTTGTACGGTGAAAACGGAAAAGAATGCCCTGAGAATAAAATCACCTAAGATACTCAGACCTATAAGAAACGTCAGAACGATGCCCTATCCGGGTTTTCCGACCGATGCACAGGCACCGGTTATGGCAATGGCGACAAAAGCGGACGGAACGAGCGTCATAGTCGAAAATATATTCGAGTCGAGGTTTAAACATGTACCTCAGCTTTTAAGGCTCGGCGCAAAAATCAAAATCGAGGACAAAGTAGCCGTAATAGACGGAGTAAAAGAACTGTATGCGGCGAAAGTCGAAGCTACCGACCTTCGTGCCGGTGCGGCGTTGATAGTAGCGGCACTCAGAGCACAGGGCGAAACGGAAATATGCGAAATCCATCATATTGACAGGGGATACGAAAAAATAGAAGAAGCTCTCAAAAGCATAGGAGCTAATATAAAGCGAGGTTAGAGCATGAGCGATTGGGAAAGAATCAATATCGACAAAACTAAAAAGCCTCAGCAGAGCATGAGCGAAGAAAGACGGCGTGCCCAAAAGTTAGCACAAGAAAGACGCCGTTGGATAGAAAACAGTCACAATGAATACGGTGCACCGAAAAAGCAGGGTAATTTTACTTCCGCCGACAAAAACCGTCCAATTGCGCCTGACAGAAGAAACGCTCAACTTGCCGACGGGAAAAAATCAAATGAGAAACGCCCGTCAAAAAGTACTAAAACAAAATCAAAAAAGAGCCCAAAAAAGAACGCAAAGAGCGAAGTGGACTATCGCTCAAAAGACGATAAAAGACGTGAATATGCACAAAGCGCAAAAAAACGCAGAAAAAAGAGGGTCATAAAGGCTCTTTTGGGCACTGTCGGACTTGCCGCATGTGTGCTTTTTGTCCTGTCGTTGACCGTACTTTTTAAAATAGAAACGCTGACGGTAGTCGGCGACACGAGATACAGCGAGGAGGAAATAATCGAAGCGTCAAAAGTTAAAATAGGGGATAACCTTTGGCGTACAACATCGAAAACGGTGACGGATAACGTAGCCGTAGCCTTGCCTTATATCAAAAGTGCAAAGGTAAGAAGAGATATACCGTCCGGAATGAGAATAGAAATAACCGAAACCGAACCGGCGTATTCGATAGAAAAAAATAAAAAATACATACTCATAGATAAAGATGACAAAGTACTTGAAGAAAACGCACAGGCAAAAGGCGAAACGGTTCAGATAAAAGGTCTCGGACTTTTGAATACGAAAGCCGGTACGACATTGACGGTAAAATTAGAAGACGGATTAAATACCGCAAAAGAAATAATTGCACAAGCAGAAGAAAACGGACTTAGTCTGACACAGGTCGATGTTACACAAACGAACGAACTTACGGCTGTATATAAAGGTCGGCTCAAACTTGAATTCGGCTCAAAGAGCGAACTTGCGGAAAAGATGAAAATGGCACGTGAGATAATCAAAAAGCTCGAAAGCGAGGGCAACACCCGACAGGGCGAAATCAACCTAAAGAGCGTCTCAAAGTCGTTCTATATCGAAAAAGAAATCGACACTACGGTTCCGAAAGACAAGGACGACAAAAAGGGTGGAAAAACAACCGATAAGACGAAAACCGACAGCGATACAAATGCCGAAAGTACAAAAAACGGCGATTAAAACTTTAAAATGTTCAAAATTCAAATAAAGTTTTTAATTTATATTATTGCTATTTCGTTTTAACTATGTTATAATCATCGGTATAAAATGAATTTGTGCGCAAAAAATCAGTGCGTATTGGATATTATGATTATTATTACGGTCAAATTACTATAGTTTAGGAGGAAGTTAAATGGGTTTCAGAATAGACAATGATTATATAGCGTATAACCAGATCAAAGTAATCGGTGTCGGTGGCGGCGGTGGTAAC
>CAZBXS010000026.1:0-13112 GCA_964495955.1 uncultured Faecalibacterium sp. | reverse complement strand
TGTGAGCGTAGCGAACTTCTCCCTCCGTCACGACTTGCGTCGTGCCACCTCCCTCTGACATGAGGGAGGATTTGGGGTGTTTCGTGCTTCGCACGAAACACCTTTGCTGACATTTGGTTTGTGCTTATATACTTAGTCTCTGCACAAATTCACTCTCGGCTCACCTTTAGGGGAGCTGGCGAGACGATAGTCTCGACTGAGGGGTTCGGCGTAAATTCGAAATTCGGAATGCGAAGTTCGAAATGATTTTGAATTTTAGTTTGTGCGTGTTGTTTGTAATTGGTTTTGCGTCCGTTTTACCCCTCTGTCAGCTACGCTGACATCTCCCCTAAAGGAGAGACGAGATGTAGTCTCTGCAAACGCTATTACAATTGGGTGCGGGTGTCCCGCCCACAATTATTCATTATTTATCATTCATTATTCATTGTGAGCGTAGCGAACTTCTCCCTCCGTCACGACTTGCGTCGTGCCACCTCCCTCAAACATGAGGGAGGATTTGGGGTGTTTCGTGCTTCGCACGAAACACCTTGACTGATTTTAAATCTCTGCATAATCCCATCTCTGTCCGCAAACTGACAAGTACTTTCATTCCGAATTTCGAACTTCGAATTTCGAATTGAGCGAAGCTCACTGTTCCGAATTTCGAATTCCGAATTCCGAATTTTCTCGGCTTTCAAGCCTTTTTATCAGCGTTGCGGTTGAGAGTTGGCAGATATAAACGGTGATTTCTTTCTTTTCGTTTTCACAAACTATGAACGACTTCGGAAGTTCATAGGATACGGTGAATACCCGTTTTTGTTTTTCCGCTGTAGCAAGATAGTCTCTTGTCGCTTTTGATACCGTCGTGTTGTCAAGGTCGAATATACCTATAATGTCGTCGGTGTGAATAACCGTTGCGTTGCCTAAATGTAGAAACATGATGTCACCTTGCGGAAATTATCTTTCCTTTCTCTATTTCGAAAAATCTGCCTTTAGTGAAATTTTTAGCTACATTCGGGTCACAGCAGGAGATAAACACCTGTCTGTTTTCAAGCTGATTTAAAATATAATCCTGTCTTTTTATGTCAAGTTCGCTTGTCACGTCGTCGAGCAATATTATCGGTACATCGTCCGAAAACTTTTCTATCATTGACGCTTCGGCTAATTTCAGAGCTAATGCGGCTGTTTTTTGCTGTCCCTGTGACGCAAATTTTTTCGACGATTTGTCGCTTATCAGTATTTCCATATCGTCTCTGTGAGGCCCGACGGAAGTTGCGATATAATTTACATCGCCTTTTCTTGCTACGATAAGTCTTTCTACAAATTCTTTTTTAGTCGTGAAATTTCGTCCCGAACCGAACGGCTGAACGTATTTTAAATCTATCGTTTCGCCCTCCGGTGCTATTTCGGTATATATTTCCTGCAGGAATATTTTAAGTTCCTGTATATATGCCATTCTCGTCTCGACTATATACGCACCGGCTTCCGCCATTTCTTCTTCCAATATACACAGCATTTCGTGCTTTATCGGATCGTCTTGTGCTTCGACTATTATGGCGTTTCTCTGTTTCATCAAATGATTAAACAGTCTCATGGCACGTTTGTAGTTCGGTTTTAACTGTCCTATCGCCGTATCTAAAAACTTGCGTCTTTCGGACGGGCCCTGTTTTATCAGGTTTAAGTGATTGGGAGAAAATACGACCTGTTTTATTTCGCCTATTATTTCGGCTCTTGAGTCTAATTTGATACCGTTTAAAGAATAACTTCTCGACTGTATTATCTCGGTCTTTAAATTTTTCTTTTCACCGTCTTTAATGTACTTCATATCAAGCACAGCTTTCGGATTATTAAAAGCGACCGTTTCACTGTCTTTGGCGTTTCTGAACGATTTGCAACCGGTCATTGTCCAAATTGCTTCCAAAACATTGGTCTTTCCCTGTGCGTTTTCACCGTATATGACGTTCACATTTTCGGACGGGTACATTTTCATCTGCTCGATGTTTCTGAAATTTTCAATCTCAAAAGCCGTAATATACATAGCCGTTCTCCTTATATATTTTTTATTTCGTATACAGTTCTGTTAAACTCGAACGTGTCCGCATCACGAAGTTTTTTACCCCTGCTTTGACACGTTTCTCCGTTTACTTTTACTTCGCCGTCTTGAATGTACATTTTCGCTTCACCGCCCGTTGCGGCTATACCGGCTAATTTCATCGCACTGTCAAGTCTGATAAATTCGGTCGATATTTCGAGTACATCTTTCTGTTTATCGGCTATTTTAACTTTCACTTTCATTTTTAAGCCTCATCGGTAATATCAAGAATAAGAAGTTGTCGCTGTCTGTCGGCGTTATGATTATCGGACTTACACTGCTGTTAAGCTCAATAGATACTTTGTCTTTATCGCACACTTTAAGTGCGTCAAGCATATATCTTGCATTAAAGCCTATTTCTATCGTGTTGCCCTCGGTCTGAGCTATGCAACGGTCTTTTGCTCTGCCGACCGAAGTTACGTTAGAAAGTTTGAGCGTGTTATCTTCCGCCATGCAGCGAATGGGCGTCTTTATCTTTTCTGAAGATACCAAAAGCGAAACTCTTTCTACGCTTTCAATAAGTTCTTTCGTGTCGACGGTTATTTTCGTCGAATACGACGAGGGGATAGCCGACTTGTAATCCAAGAATTCACCTTCCAAAAGGCGAGAAATTATCCTGTACTCTCCGGCTTGGAAAACTATGTGTCTTTTTCCTACGCTGATAGAAAATACGTCTTCGTCGTCCTCGGAAATTTTCATTATCTCGTTGAGCGTTTTTGCCGGTACAACGAACTTGAGATCGTCGCCGTTGTAGTCGATGTCTTCCCGTCTTATCGCAAGTCTGAAACCGTCAAGAGCTACAAGTACGGCTTTTCCCTGTTCGATTTCGAATTTTATTCCCGTGTGTACAGGTTTAGTGTCTACGATAGAGACGGCGTAGATCGTCTTTCTTATCATGTCTTTGAGTACACCCTGATTTATCACAACGGGGAAAACGTCGCTGACATTCGGAAGTTCCGGATAAATGTCGGCGTCTGTTCCTATGAGTGAATATTCGGTGTCCTCACTGAAAATAGTGCATACATTTTTTTCGTCGGTCGAAAGCGTAACTTTGTTACCCGGCGTCAGTCTCAATATGTCGCAAAGGTGTCTTGCGTTAAGAGCGATTTTGCCTTTTTCTTCGACAAAAGCCGAAATATATGTTTCGCAGCCTATTTCAAGGTCGTAACCGGTAAGTTTTACTGCGTCTCCGACAGCATCTAACAAAATACATTCAAGCGCAGGAAGTGATGCCTTCGTCGAAACGGAACGCTGGACATTTTGACACGCTTTGTAAAGTATAGACGTTTCACAAACGATTTTCATTTTTTGTACCTCCGTTTTAGTATGAAAAAGTTAAAAAATACTTTCGTGCGATTTTTTATCGCAAAAACATAAAAATAAAATAATATAATATAGTAGTAATAGTAGTAACTGTGAAAAAGTGGAAAACTTCGTTTTTCCCTTTATTTAAGCCGTTTTCAAGGCTTTTTTTCACTGTTAAAAATGAGTGGAAAATTTCGGGTTATTATATTTCTAAATTTGAAATATATTCCAATGTGCATAAGTTATTAGTTATGCATGTGGAAAATGTGGAAATCTTCCTTAATATTCGATAAGCTCGATATTATATTTTTCAGCCAAATTTTTAAGTACATCTTCGACTGTCGCTCTTAAAGTGACATTTTTCGACATTTTGCTTTCTATCTCTTTTAAAGAGTGCATGACAGTTGTGTGATGACGTCCGCCGAATTCGTCGGCTATATCTTTTAAAGATAGCGTCGTTGTCTCGTGTACTATGTACATAGCGACCTGTCTTGCCTGTACGATATTGGCGTTTCTCTTTTCGGATTTCATATCTGCAGGGGATACGTTGAAAATTCTACCGACTTCGGTTACGATATCGTCAACGGTTATGGGATTTAGTTCCTCACTGTCGATGAGATCTTGCATCATATCCTGAACTGTCCTAAGATCCGGCATTTCCCCGTACAAATTATAGGAAGCCTCGATTTTCTTGATAATTCCCTCAAGCTGACGGACGTTCTTTTTGATATTGTCGGCTATGAACTTTATGATATTATCTTCAAGAGTGATACCGATTTCTTCGCACTTTAGTTTTACAATAGCCATTCTCATTTCGAGAGTAGGCGGCTGAATGTCGGCTATAAGACCGGATTCAAAACGGCTGCGAAGTCTTTCTTCCAAAGTCAGCATTTCTTTAGGCGGTCTGTCGGAAGTTAAAACGATTTGTTTTCCGTTTTGTATCAAAAAGTTGAAAGTATTGAAAAATTCCTCTTGCGTACTTACTGTTTTTGCGATAAACTGAATATCGTCAAGCAAAAGAACGTCGACGTTTCTGTACTTTTCGTGGAAAGAATGAGTATCTCTGACGCTTATAAAATGTATAAGTTCGTTAGTGAAAAGTTCGCCGCTTGTGTATATAATATTGGCTTTCGGGTCGTTTTTGAGTATCTGTTTTTGAATTGCGCATAAAAGATGAGTTTTTCCCAGACCCGAATGACCGTAAATAAACAGCGGGTTATAAATACATCCGGGACTGTCGGCGACACGAAGTGAAGCGGCGTGGGCAAACTTGTTTGAAGAACCGATGACGAAATTGTCGAACGTGTATTCGTACTTTTTCATAGCCTTTTTAGTGGCGGAATCAATTATGTGTTCTTCCTCGATTTTTTCTTCACCCGGCAAAATTATTTCGATGTCGACCGGAAAGCCGAAAGACTCTTCAACAGCGTCCCTAATCGTAGTTGAAAATTTGTCGAGTATCGTGTTACGTTTAAATTCGGCGTCTATTCTGAGCGTGAGTGTGTTGTCCTCGTACTTTATAAATTCGAGCGGTTCGATCCAAAATTTGAATGCGATTTCTTTCACTGTTATTCTCAGTCCTTCTTTGGTTAAATTCCAAAGACCCTCAACGGAGTCTATTTTCATTTCTTCGGAATCCATTTTTTCCTCCTTTATTTTTTCGTACATATACAGTATATATAATAGTATAGGTTTTTTTGAAAATTCAGAGCTTTATGCGGTGTCATTTCGTGCAGTACGCTTTTCCCCGTGCCGAAAATGCATACAATGACACATAATAAAACTCTACACTTTATTATAGCAGAAAATAAGTCTTTTTGCAAGAGTTTAATGTACGAATATAAGTACCCCATAATTTCAAAAAAACGCCGAAAAAGGCAAAAAAACTCAAAAATACGGCAAATTTCTTTTAAAAATATACCCTTACCCCCTTAAAAACGGGCAAAAATCGAAAAATAAAAAAATCAAAAAAATTTTTATTTTAATCAGAACTTACATTTTGTGTCCGAGTGAACAAAGGGACACAATTCATCGGTCATAACAGCCAAATATTTTAAATAAAATTTGGACAGTTTTACTAAAAAAAAGGACACAGGTGAATAAATGTTGACATTATTCCGGATTTGATGTAAAATGTACATAGAAAATTGGGGGAAAGTACACAGGTATATTCTTTTGAAAGGAGAATGAGGCATGTCAAAGAGTGTAGATATTCTCGGACTTTGGGATCTGTTTATCGGATTTTTCAACAGGCTTGTCGCTTGGATGGTATTTGTTTTAGGCGGCGGCGAGTGGGATCCGGGCGCAGTTGACTAATACAGGCTTTTATAAGGAGACAGATATATGAATTGGGAAATTTTCAGAGACTTGTATGTTTTCTTCAGAGACGCATTCAGAAGATTTCTTGAATGGATCGTCGTAAATTTCGGAGGAAACAACGACTGATAAAAAAAGAAAACAAAAAACAAGTGAGGAAAGAAAACAGCGCTTCCGACATCAGTCGGGAGCGTTCTGCGTTTTATTAAATAAAAATTTCGCATTTAAATTTCAAATTCAGAACCCGACTTTCTAACGCAAATCAGGGGCATCGAGCCCCTAATTTGCGTGCGTGCACTCGCAAGCTACCGCGCACGCTTTTACCGTCAGTCTCTTCTAAACCGTCAATTTCAAATTGAAAATTAAAACATTTCGAATTTCGCATTTCAAATTTCGAGTTTTTCCCCACCCTAACCCACCGCTCAAACCCATTGACAAAAAACCGACCATACTATATAATATACGGTGAATTAGTTTGTACTCTATTCATGAGAAAGGACAATACTATGGATAAATTGATAAGTATAATCATTCCCGTCTACAATGTCGAACAGTACCTTGAACGCTGTTTTGACAGCCTTTTGGCTCAGACTTATAAAAATTTCGAAGTTTTGATAGTCGACGACGGTTCACCCGATAACAGTGGCGCCATATGCGACGAATACGCAAAAAAAGATCCCCGTTTTAAAGTACTTCACACAAAAAACGGCGGTGTTTGTGCTGCGAGAAACAAGGCTTTGGCGATGGTTTCGGGCGATTACATCGGTTTTGTCGACCCCGACGATGAATGTACACCCGACATGTTCGAGTACTTGTTAGCGGGTGCCGAAAAGTACGGCGCAGGTATCACCTGTTGCCGATATTACAGAGTAGTTCCGGGCAAAGTTACAACTTCCCGTTGCGACGGCAGGACACGCATCATGGAGCCGACAGAAGCAATGGAAGAACTTGTAAACTACTTTATAATAAGAAACGTATTTTGGAATAAACTTTTCAGAAAAGATGTTTTCGACGGGATAACATTCCCAGAAGGCAGAATATACGAAGGTACGGCGATGATATATAAACTCATCGAAAAGACCGATAAACTTGCCCTTTTAGGCGATCCAAAGTATTATTATTACGCTAATGAGGGAAGCTATATTTACACCAAAACTTTCAAACACGCACTCGACTTTTCGTGGGCGCACATTTCAAGATACAACGATATCGCCGACAAGTACCCTCAACTCAAAGCGAAACTTTTAGATGACATCTACCCGATTTTGATGGCACTGACCAGATTTAACGGCATAGACGAAGAAGAAAAGGAAAAGCACAAAGACGATATCGAGCTTGTCAAAAATTTCTATTCAAAGCATAAAGCCGAGTTTGACGAAATCGCATTGAGAAAGAAAAAAGAAAAAGGCGGAATTTTCTCGTTTATTTCGAAGAAAATCAAAGCTCGCCGAAAATAAACCGAACGGCATAAAGAAAGGATATCTAAATGGATAAACTGATAAGTATAATCGTACCGGTATACAATGTCGAAAAATATATCGTCCGCTGTCTTGACAGCCTTTTGGTACAGACGCATGAGAACTTCGAGGCGATCCTCGTCGATGACGGCTCAACCGATAAAAGCGGTGCTATCTGTGACGAATACGCAAAAAAAGATCCCCGTTTTAAAGTCATTCACACAAAAAACGGCGGCGTTTGCGCTGCGAGAAACAAAGCTCTCGAAATAGCGAAGGGAGATTACATCGGCTTTGTCGATCCCGATGATGAATGTACACCCGACATGTTCGAGTACTTGTTAAAAGGTGCTGAAGAAAACGGTGCCGAAATTTCCTGTTGCCGACATTACCAAGTCGTACCGGGAGAAATGACAATGTCGCAATGCGACGGCAGAACAAGGGTATTTTCAAAAGAGGAAGCGATAACCGAGCTTGTCAAAGGTTCGATAATCCGCAACGTTTTTTGGAACAAGCTGTTTAAAAAAGAGCTTTTCGAGGGCGTGCGTTTTCCCGATATCAAAATCTACGAAGGCACTGTACTTGTACACAAATTAGTCGAAAAATGTGAAAAATTCGTACTTTTGGGCGATGCAAAATATTATTATTACACCAACGCCGGAAGCCTTGTCAACACAAAGAGCGTCGAGTATTCGTTGCAGTTTGCGCTTTCGTATATAGAGCGGTGCGAAGATCTTTGTGAAAAGTACCCCGAACTTAAAAACAAACTGATGAGAGATGCGGTGTCGGCGATAAGAAAGCTGAGATATTCGTGTTTCCACATGACGAACGTACAGGCAACACAGCACGAGAGCGAACTTAAAAAGATACAGGCGTTTATGCTCGAAAACAAAGAGTACGTGATAGAAAACATTATGACGACAAAGCGTCTTAAAAGAGAGTACAACGCACTCAGCCGAGTTACACCGGCAGGTTTCAAGCGTGCACACGACATCGCCGGTATGGGCAAACTCAACGACAAGGTACTTCGCAAACTCGGTATCAAGCGTAAAAAAAGACGCAAGAAAAAGAGAGGCGGAGAGATAGTACCCGAAATGACGCCCGAAAGAGAAGCGACGCTCAGAAGATTACAGGCGGTGCTTTACGAACTTTTGGGCATAGTCGACGACATATGCAAGCGTAACGGACTTAGATATTATCTCTACGGCGGTACACTTTTGGGTGCTGTACGTGGAAAAGAGATAATCCCGTGGGACGACGATATGGATCTTGTAATGTACAGAGACGACTACGAAAAGTTTGCGGAAATTTGTAAAAAAGAGCTACCTGAGGGATACTTCTATCAGACCTGTTTCACAGATGAAGCGTACCCGATGATGTTCGCAAAGATAAGAAAAGACGGCACGTACGTAAGGGAAAGAAAATGGGACGACAAAGAAATGCACAAGGGTATATACATTGACATTTTACCGCTTGACCATTTCCCGAAGAACAAGTTTTTGACGAAAGTATATCTTCACATAGCGTCATTTTTACATCAGGTTTGCGCATTCAAAAATTGCCACTCCGACAACATCGTAACAAGGCTTGCATTCAAGCTCGCTAAAAAATTGCCCGTCACTTACTGGTACAAAAAAAGAGACAAATTTCTCAAGTTCTGTAACAGACACGGCAGTAAAGAGCTTGTCTGTTCGTTCGGCAGTCACTATCAGCCGATGACGAAAAGGATCTTGAAGTCGGAATGGTTCGGCGAACCGACCGAGCTTGAGATGAACGGTCGCATGTACATGGCACCGGGAAAATGGGAAGGATATCTTCTTCACCTTTTCGGCGAAAATTATATGGAACTTCCGCCTCAAGAGGACAGAGTATGCCACGGCGACCTCGATTCGATAAGATTTGACAGCAACGACGCAGATAATATATAAAGGAGTAGCTATGAAAAAGTATAAAATCGGATACACCACGGGCGTGTACGATATGTTTCATGTCGGCCATCTCAACTTACTTAAAAGAGCGAAAGAGCAGTGCGACTATCTGATAGTCGGCGTTACGGTCGATGAACTTGTATCGTACAAAAACAAAACGGCGGTAATACCGTTCGAGGACAGAATACAGATAGTCGACGCAATAAAATATGTCGACAAAGCCGTACCGCAGGTCAACATGGACAAGATGGAAGCGTGGGAAAAGTATCATTTCGACGTAATGTTCGTCGGTGACGACTGGAAAGGTACAGACAAATGGAACAAATTGGAAGCCGATTTCAAAGAAAAAGGCGTCGATATAGTCTATTTTCCGTACACAAAGAAAGTTTCCTCAACCATGCTGCGTGAGAAAATCAAGGGCAACAAGTGACTGTTAAATTCGAAATTCGGAGTTCGAAATTCGAAATGGCTGTACTTGTCACTCTGTGGATAGCGGTCAACTTTTTGCTAAACTAAAGTATGAATAAAGGCGTTTCGGCTTTGCCGAAACGCCTTATCTATTACTTATTACTTGCGAGCGTAGCGAACTGTACACCTCAATCTGCCTACGGCAGACAGCTTCAACTACAGTTGAGCCAAGACTGAGTTTGTGCAGAAACTAATTACAACTGCACAAACTAAAAGTCAGCCAAGGTGTTTCGTGCGAAGCATGAAACACCGCAAATCCTCCCTCATGTCAGAGGGAGGTGGCACGACGCCAGTCGTGACGGAGGGAGAAGTGGATAAGAAGAAATTTACCTACAGTTGCAGAAATTAAAAGTCAGCACTCTAAGCCTCCACTGTGCAAGGGGAGGTGTCGAGACAAAGGCTCGACGGAGGGGTTGACGGTTGCAAAAGTGATTGACTATAGAGGCAGAAACTAAATCTCGTCTCACCTTTAGGGGAGATGTCAGCATAGCTGACAGAGGGATTCGGACAAACAGAAACTTAACACAACCTACAAACTAAAATCCAAATCAATTCTAACTCAATATCCGACTTTCCAACTTGAAGCAGGGGCATCGAGCCCCCGCTTCAAGTGCGTGCACTCGCATAGCTACTGCGCACGCTTTCAGTCGTTAGCGTTTTCTGTACCTTTAAACACACCACCCGCCCCGACAAAAGTCGGGGCGGGTGCATTTGATTATCGTTTATTCAACTGATTTTTACGCCTTTGTAACCTTACGCTACTTTGTCGAGGATACCTACTACATAGATCTGGTAAAGGTTCCATGCGAACTTGAACGCTTTTACAAGAAGCTGAAGTATCTTCTGAAGTGTTGAAAGTGTACCGTCGGAGGTCTGTTCCTCTGCGGGCCATTCTTCTTCGGGAAGTTCATTGCCCTGTGTAACATCTTTACGTATAGCGAAAGTATCAATGCATGTCGCTTCATCGCCGTCAACGAGGTATGCGTTGTAATAAAGTACGCCGTCTTCGATTTGGAATGCGGTGAAGAGATTTGTGTAAGCGTCGACTATCTTCTCCGCTCTGGGGAAGAGCTCGTCTGTAGCCGTAACGTCTTTTGTCTGATAGAACTTAACGCCCGAGCATCCGGCTATTTCATAGATAATACCTGTCGGATTATCGTATGTCTTATACGTGTAGCCGTTGTTCTTGAGATAGGTTACCTTTTCCGTGACCTTCTGATTTTCGTCAAGAGATGTCGTTCTCAGGTAAACGTGGTCGTGTCCCTGAAGAACTACGTCTATACCGAGATCCGGCATAAGTGTTCCAAGCTGTGCTCTCATTGCCACAACATCATCGTCGTCATAGTGTGAGCCGTTGGAGTAAAGAGCCTTGTGAAGGACAACTATCTTCCACTGTGCGTCGGAGGAATTCATATCCTTCTTGAGCCACTCTACCTGCTTTTCGCTAAGTGACTCGTCGGCGGCAAGGTCATTTGTGTTAAGTACGGCGAAGTGTACGTTATTATAATCGTATGAGTAATATACACCCGTCTTTGTATCCTGCTCGGGTACATTGGGAAGTGTGAAGTTTCCGACCGTTGAATAGTCGTCCTTCTCCTCGTGGTTACCCGTTGTCGGCATAAGATATGTGTTTTGAAGCTTGCTGCTTGCGGTGTCGAACATCCACTGCCACATATTAACGTTCATACCGTAGTCAACCATATCACCGGTACAGGCGATGAATTTCGCGTCGGGATAGAGCTCGAACGCCTTGTCTATCGTGTGCGCCCAGCCTCTTGTGTACTGCTCCTCGTTTTGCGCCTGCGGGTCAGCCATGTGGAAGAATGTGACGCTGTTTGAGCCGTCGGCTGTCTCGATAACGCCCGTGTCGCTCCACCAGCCTCTTTCGGCGTTGCCTACTCTGTACTCGTACTTAGTACCGGGCTCGAGGTTTGTCAGCTTAACTGTGTGTCTATACATATCGAAGTGGTAGTCGAACAAGCCGAGAATGCCGATGTCGATACCGGGATAGTAGCGGTCTACAAGCTCAGATGTCTTCTCGATCCTACCTGTGAACGAGTCTGTTCCGACCTTGTGAATTTCAATGTCGGTCGCTTCGAGAGTGCTCTTTGAGAACCAGTTGATATACGCCGATGTCTTCGAGTCGTCGCCCATGGTGACGGATATCATAGTCGGCTTTCTGTAATTGTCTGTTGTAACGGGAACCTCGACATCGTGTGACGTGTAGGAAACGCCGTAGTCACCCTGCGGCATAGGATCGCTGTCTGTCGCAAAGTCATTTATAAAGTAGGAGAAGGTCATTCCTATAGACTCGTCCTGACTTTCGGTGTAGTATTCCTGTATCAAAAGCTGATCGAGAATGTCATAGATGCTTGAGTATGGGAGAATGCCGAGACCGAATACGGTGTTGACGAGGTTTGAGTAGGAGAAGTTACCTCTGAGTACATAGTACAGAAGATAGTTGATACCCTCGGCAGCTTTTTGGCTGAGTTGGTCGTCATTAAAGAGCTTGTCAACTCTGACCTCGAGCTTCTTGAGAATGATGCCGTCCAAAATGTCGTTGAAGACAACATCTATAAGTGCGTCAAAGAGACCTATTTCGGTGATACCCTTCTTGAACTGCTCGATAACGTCCTGCATGAACAGGTCATCGGATATGTCCTCGTTGCCTGTATAGAAATAGTATACAGCCGAGAACAGAACATCCTCGAGTGTGCCGCCCTTAGTCGGATCGCCTATGCCTATTTCGTCTATAAGCTTTGTGCAGGGAACATCCGACAGCTGAAGATCGGCAAGCTTTCTAAGGCAAGGCTCAAGCTCTGCCCAAAGCTTAGCGGGATCGTTGATGTAGAGCTCTTCAATTTGACCGCAAAGGTCGTTAAGGAACCACATTATGTTTTCGACCGAAACGACGCTCTTACCTGCGATATAGAAACCTTTGCCAATGTAGGGCTCAAGGAAATCGGAGATAATTTTTTCAAGGTCGATGTTGTAGTTTTTAAGGTACTCCAAGATACCGCCAGCTTCGGTTATATCCTCAAATATGCCCGTTGCGTAGCCGTTGTAGAGACCCTTGACGAAGCCGACCATATCGGCAACGCCGTCTTTATTGCCCAGTGCACCGCCGAAGCAAAGTCCGAACGATTCTTTCTTAAATTCGCCCTGAGCGTAAGTTTTGCCGTTGTGTACATATGCTGCGGCTGCGTCGAAGTCTACGTTTTCGTAGTCCATCTTCGTCTCTCCGCTTTCATAGACGCTGTAGACCATTTCCCTGTACGTGTTGGGATAACTTGTCAAAGAACCCGATTCACAGTCGTAGAGAATTTCGCCGTCATCGTTGACAACAGTTGCGATATCGGCTTGGTGCAAGTGACCTGAGAATGTGTAGTGAATGTCATGTGCCGCAAAAGTCTCGGCAACGTCCATGTAGTCGTTGATACAGAAAGCGAAAGTAACCGACGGTTCGCACTCCATGTGGGGAGCGATGTTGTGGTGTACCATTACAAAGCTCGTTCTGCCCTCGGCTTTGGCTTCGTCTGCCTTTTTGCAAATCCACTGCATACATTCTTC
>CAZBXS010000025.1:0-13643 GCA_964495955.1 uncultured Faecalibacterium sp. | reverse complement strand
TAAAGCACCGAAAATACGCCGTTTTAGGCGGGTTCGGATTTAACTGCAATGCTTATCCATAGATTTTTAGAGGGAGCGACTGTAATGAACGCTAAAGACAAACTTGAAAGAGCCGCCGCCGGCTTGACTATCGACCAAATTCTCAAGTACATTGACAAAGATCCGAAGAAAAATCTTGTCAAGCTGATAAATTCGACTGAGAAGATACTCGGCGGTACATTCAAAAAATCATATATCGACGCAATGCGAAACGCCGTACAGGACGAAACCAACGTCTACTATCAATTCGCAATGAACCTGCTTCACGATGTCGACAGACAGGTACTTAAAAAAATGCTCTTAGCGGCAGGTCTCGGTGCAGGATATCACGGAACGAAAGCCGTGCGTGCTAACAGAGACATATATAAATGTAATATCCCGTGGCTGATACTCATGGATCCGACAAGTGCATGTAACCGCAAATGCAAGGGCTGCTGGTCGGCTGAATACGGTTATAAGCAGAGCCTTACTTACGAAGAAATGGACAGCGTCGTAAATCAGGGCGTAGAGCTCGGCACTCACCTGTACCTTTTCACAGGCGGTGAACCGCTCATCAAGAAAGACGAACTTATAAAACTTGCGGAAAATCACCCCGACTGTGCGTTCTTGGCGTTTACGAACGGAACGCTGATAGACGAAAAGTTCTGCGATGAGATGAAACGTGTCGGAAACCTTACACTCGCATTAAGTATCGAGGGCGACAGAGAATCGACCGACGCAAGACGTGGTCACAACTCATATGACGAGACGATAAAAGCGATGTCGCTTCTCAAAGCGAAAAAGTGCATTTTCGGTATGTCGGTATGCTACACGAGCGAAAATGTCGAGACGGTAACGAGCGACGAATTCATGGACGATATGGTTGAGCGTGGCGTTAAATTCGGTATGTATTTCTGTTATATGCCGGTCGGTCACGACGCCGTCGTTGAGCTGATACCCTCGCCCGAACAGCGTGTTCACATGTACAACTGGATCCGCAAAACGAGAAACTCAAAGACAGGCAAACCGCTGTTCGTTATGGACTTCCAAGATGACGGCGAATTTGTCGGCGGTTGCATAGCAGGTGGCAGAAACTACTTCCACATCAATTCCGCAGGCGATATGGAGCCGTGCGTATTTATCCATTACTCCGACTCGAATATACGCAAGAACACTATTCTCGAAGGATTGAGAAATCCGCTGTTTACAGCATTTCGTAAGGGTCAGCCGTTCAACGATAACCACTTGAGACCCTGCCCGATGCTTGAAAATCCGCAATATCTTCGAAAGATAGTTGCCGAAACGGGCGCAAAATCGACAGACCTTATCAAAGAGGAGACCGCCGAACATCTTTGTGCAAAGTGCGACAAATTCGCTGCCGAATGGGCACCGGTCGCCGAAGAACTGTGGAAAACCACAAAGCACCCGAACCCGATGACGCAGTACTACAGAGACACACCGGAGGGTAAGGCGGAACTTGCGGCAAAGAAAATGCGTGAAGCGAACGAAGCGAAAAACTGATACCGACTTCGGTGTATGTAAAGTTAAGACTAAAGATTTGATTTTGAGGACGGCTTTGCCGTTCTCTTTTGTGTTATTTCAAATTCGAAATTCGAAATTCGGAATTCGAAATGATTTTATTTTTAGTTTGTGCGGTTGCAATGGAGTATGTGCTTGTTCGTCAACCCCTCCGTCACGACTTTCGTCGTGCCACCTCCCCTTGCACAGTGGAGGCTTAGAGTGGTGACTTTTAGTCGTTGCGATTTTGTAGAATTTCTTCTGTGTTCGAACCCCTCAGTCGTGTTCGCTACGCTCACAATGAATAATGAGTGATGAATATTGAATAATGAATAATTTTGGGTGGGACACCCGCACCCGAATGTAACGGTGTTTCGGTTTGTGCGGTGATTCAAATTCGAAATTCGAAATGCGAAATTCGAAATGATTTTATTTTTTGGTTTGTGGGTGTTGGGGTAGTTGGTTCTGTGGCTGTACCCCTCTGTCACAAATTAAACTAACTGCAACCGCAGAAACTTAAAACCGCACTTTCCTTCTTACCTTTTACTTATTACTTCTTACTTGTGAGCGTAGCGAACCAAACCCCTCTGTCGAGGCTACGCCTCGACATCTCCCCTAAAGGTGAGACGAGACATAATTCCTGCTTTACAAGAATTGTTTAGCAGTCACTGACTTTCTGCGTAGGCGACGCAGTCGCCCTCGGCTCTCCTTTAGGGGAGGTGGCACGACGAAAGTCGTGACGGAGGGGTTGACGGACAAGCACATACTCAATTGCAACCGCACAAACTAAAAATAAAATCAATTCCGCATTTCGAATTCCGAATTTCGCATTGCGAGCGAAGCGAGCAAAAGTCGGCGCTGTGCATTCACCTCTCACGCCCTTTGGGCGCCGAGGTGCCTGCTTCGCACCGAACCCGCCCACCCACCCGGTGCCTACGGCACCGGCAATTATGTGATTTTTTTAGGCAAAGCACATTTTTTTCAGGCTGTGTACATCTTTTCCGATGTCGAAAAAAGCAGACCGAAAAATCTACAAATCGACCGAAAATGTCTTATAAATGCCCGTTTTTCCCTTGTTTTTGTGCAGTTTTCACAAAAGTCGGGTGAAACTTTTTTACACTTTGACATAAAGAAATGATGAAAAAATCTTGAATTGAAAGTCGTTTTGCGATAAAATTAAGGTGTAATGTGAATAACTGTTATTTTTAACGGTGCGTTTTCGATTTGAGTGAAAATGTACACCGCAAATATCGTTTTAACGGAAAAACCGATTATATAGATGAAAAATGACAGATTTTAAGGAGGTCAAATTCTTATGTCAGTTAAACACACAGCGAAGAAAACATTAGCCGTCTTTTTGGCGGTTCTTATGGTTATGTCAACGTGGGGGGGGCTCACACCTTTTTCTCTTAAAGCGGAAGCGTTGGCTGATGCGGGTAAATATACAGTTAGAGTAAATTACAATGTAGGTAAAAAAACAGGAGCAGCGGCAACTGAATATAAAGGAAAACAATCATTTATTGATACCGTTCCAGACGATGAGAATGATTATAAACGTTCAATTGTAGGCTTTTCGATCTTTTATAACACGGAAAACGGAACCGGTGAAGAATGCGAAGCGTGGTGGAATATTGGTCAAGTAAGCAAGACCGCTGGTACAACTTTAGATGGAGACAGCGTTAGTGCCCCAACTTTAGATATAACCAGTGGCGGAGAAAACGGATATGCGGTTGCAACGATATCCGGATTTCCGACTTCTCTCTTCGTCGGCAGTAAATGTTCTGCAAGGGACAATAATAGTGTGGGAACATTCACTATATCTTCTATAGAAATTAAAAGTGCAGATGAAGATGATAGTCACTATCAGAAACTTTGGTCAGGATCTTATTCTTTTTCGAGCAAAAACAGAAGATACTATGGTACACTTTCATATACAAGCGGTATGGGCACTTGTGAAGGCTTTGAAAATGACCGTGAAAAACACGTAAAGTGTTCATATGATGAAGGCTACGAAAACGGTTGGTCTCTCCCCACCGCAACAAAGATAGACTGGCAGACAGACGCTGAAAACTGGACAGACGCCAACCTCAACGACTTAACTATCGCCGAGACCGACGACGTCTCCCGCACGGCGAAATTCGAAGTCCTTGACCAGTACGGCGTCAACATGAGCACCACCGCACTCACTAATCTCTATTCTCAAAACTCTGAAGATCTCTTCGTCAGAGTGTATGCGGACAGCTATCCGAATTTAAATAGCCAAAAAACTCTTCTAAAATCTGAAGAAATAGGCGATGAGCTGTTATACTACACCACCCAAAACAACGACGGTTCGCCCTACGAAGTCACCGTTACGGCGAAATCCGACCTCAAGAGCGAAGTTAAGGGTCTGAACGAGCGAAAAGTTACCGTTAATGTATCTGTCGGCGATATAAATGAGTCGAAGTCGTTCGTTGTTAAGGATCCGAAATATGTAATTGCATTCAATGCTAACGGCGACGGTGCTAATGTTGCCCCCAAGACCGTTGATGTATACTACGGCGAATCTCTTGAAAGCTCATTGGGCAAAGATAATTTACCGACGGCTTCACGTGCCGGTTACAGTTTCCTCGGTTTCTACGACGCTATGACCGATGGCAATAAATTAGACACCGGTGCGAAGATTTACGGCGGTGCAACTTATTATGCACAGTGGGACGCTAACACATACGCTGTCGTTTATCTCGGCAGAGACGGTCAGTACCTCGGCGTTGAATATGTACCGTATAGCACAAACGCAACTGCTGTAGACAGCACGACAAATAAAGATATAACGCCTGACAGTATCGACAAAGGCGACGCTACAAACCATTATGTACTCAAGAGTGGTGACGACACATGGTCACCGTCAATAAAGAACATAGGCGGAAACACGATAACCACTGCCCAGTACGATGAGGTAAAACACACATTTGGCGGCGGAGTAACCGTTCCTGCTAACTGTCAGCATGGCAACGCCACAAAGTACACTTGTACCGTTTGCGGCTATGAGAAGATAGAAAACGATGACGGCAAAATAGGTGCATGTACTCCCTCGGAAGAATGGACAATCGTAACAGAACCGACCTGTACAGCCGACGGAAAAGTACAAAACGGCAAGAAAGTACATCTTTGCACAGTCTGCGGTAAACAGGTAGGCGAAACAGCTGAAATTCCAGCAAGTCACACCTACACCCACGAAGTCACAAAGAAAGCGACTTGCAATGCAGAGGGCGAGATGACCTATACCTGCACAAAGTGCGGATACAGCTACACCGAAAAAATCGCCAAGACACAGCACAGCTACAGTGCGTCTACCACAGTCGACCCCACTTGCACGTCAAGCGGTTACACGGTCATGAAGTGTTCTTGCGGTGATACATATAATGCGTACAACGGAACAGCACCGACCGACCACGATTGGAAGTTCGAATATATCAACACATCACACAATGAAATTTCCGTTACCGGTACTTGTCAGAATGAGGGTTGCGAGGCAACATTCACGACGACGGTCAACAGCACGCACACTCTTGACAAGATAGATGTTGATGTTGAAAGCTACAAAGCTCCGACATGTCAAGCTCCCGGTTCGATAACAATAAAATGCGGTGTCGAGGGTTGCACGGAAACGCACACGGTAACACTTCCGGCTAACGCTGATGCACATAACTATACTACGCAATCTAACCCTGCTACTTGCACAAACACAGGTTATATAAAAACATATTGTACGGTTTGTGAAAAAACTTTGGTAGAGCAATTGCTTCCCATCGTTGCTCACAATTACGTTGAGGGCAAAGTTACCAAAAACGCAACTTGCACCGAAACCGGTATAAAAGAATATGAGTGCGGAGTTTGCCATGGCAAGAAAACGGAAACTATCCCCACAGTAGCTCATAAAGAAGTTACAACACAGGCAACCTGCACAGAGGGTGGAAAGACCTACTGTACAGAGTGCGGTTGGATATTTAAGACCACCGAGAAAGCCAATCATAAGTGGTCAGAAACCGACGGCGACGACGGCTGGAAAACACTCGTTAAACCGACCTGTCAGAACGGCGAAGTAAAGATTAGAACGTGCCTTACCTGCGGTTGCACCGAAATCAACAAGAGCGAACAAACAGCCGCCCACAACTATGTAGGCTATTTCATCGACGAAGAACCGACTTGTACCACACCCGGTCAGAAGTCCAAGCACTGCTCGGTTTGTTACACAATCGACGAAACAAGCAAGGTTACAATTTCCGCACTCGGACACAATTGGAACGACGGCGAAATCACAACCTCGGCGAAATGCGAAACAGAGGGCGTAAAGACATACAGCTGTAGCCGTTGCACCGAGAAAAAGACCGAAACAATCGCAGCACTCGGTCATGACTATTCGGTTGAGGGCGAAAAGAAAGCCTCTACATGTAAAGAAGTAGGTTACACCGAATACAAGTGTTCACACGACGGTTGCGGCGAGACCGAAAAGAGATATTCCGACACTCTCGGCGAACACGATTGGAGTGCATGGGAAACCAAGCAGGAGGCAGACGAAACCCACCCGAAGATTGAAGTAAGACAGTGTTCTGTTTGCAAACTTTACGATTACAAATACACTCAGCCGACAGGTGACCACGAATACACAGGAGTAGTTACGCTTGAGCCTACCTGTACAAAAGAGGGTACTAAGACCTACACATGTACAAAAGCCGATTGTAAACTTTGCACTGAAGCAGGTACAAGAGCCACCTACACCGAAACGATCTCCGCAACAGGTCACAAATGGAACAGCGGAACAGAAGTTCCTGCCGATTGCACACACAGCGGTTACACGCACTACACTTGTGAAAACGGTTGTGGTGAGACCTATGACAAGATAGACGCAACCGGTGCAACAGGTCACACATGGGGCGAAGGCGTTATAAATCAGGGTGACGAAGCCACCTGTACAAAAGACGGCAAGAAGACATACACATGTACGGTATGTGAGACTGCGACAAAGACGGAAGTTATCGGAAAACTCGGTCACGAGTTCGAAGAAATCAGTACGCAGACAGCCGACTGCACAAAAGCCGGATATAAGGAATATAAGTGTAAGAATTGTACAGAGACTTACAAAGAATACACAGCCGACGCCAAAGGTCACAGCTGGGGCGAATGGACGGTAACAGCCGACCTCAATGACACAAGCAAAGTCAACATAAAAAGAATTTGTGCAAATGACTCGACACACACCGAAACTTATTCGGTCAATGTAAGCGGTGCACTTACAACGGGTGAACACACGCTTAATGTTGTTTCACAAACGAGTGCGACCTGTCATTCAAAAGGTTCAATCACGATAGCTTGCACAAGCCACGTAGATGACAACAATAATAACACTTGCGGTTGCAAATTCACCGTAGAAATCCCCAAAACACAGCACAATCTCAAGACCGACTACACCGCACCGACCTGTAAAAATGACGGTAGCATCAAGGTATACTGTAATAACAAAGATTGTACATTTGTACATGAAGACACAGTACTCGAAGCTCTCGGACACAACTATGTAGCCGGCGAGCACCACAGTGCAGACTGCACACACAGCGGTTATACAGACTACACCTGTGACAGAACTAACTGTGGCGATACAATTAAGATATACGACGAAAACGAAAAAGTAGCGTCTCACGTATGGAAAGACACCCCGAAATCGAACTCAGCCACATGTACAAAGGGCGGAGAGATAGTCTATGAATGCAAGACCTGTAATTCGACCGTCACAGTCAAGACCGAAGCACTCGGACACAAGTGGGACGAGGGCACAAAGATAGTCGAGGGCGACTGCGAGAATGCGGAAGTCACACGCTACAAGTGCACAAGAGCAGGTTGCGAGGCATATGTTGACGTACTGACCAACACATCGGGTACAGGCAAGCATGAATATGAATTCACAAAGACGGTAGAGCCGACCTGTACAGAGGACGGATACGATCTGTACACATGTAAATCATGTTCGGGTACAGAAAAACGCAATATTGTCGAAGCGAAAGGTCACGACTGGGGCAACTGGGAGATAGTAACCTATCCGACAGAGACCACGAACGGCTTACAGCGCAGACAGTGCTTGACTTGCGGTGAACCCGACGAACAGGAAATAGTTTGGGGCGAGTATTACCTCATCACATTCTATAACTTCGACGGTATCAGACTTATGCCTCCCGCATACTATCAGTACGGCGAAAAGGCAATAAGACCGAAGAAAGACCCCGTTAGAGTTTCCGACGCAGGATACACGTACGAATTTATCGGCTGGAGCTTCAGCGACGGTGAAATCGACTTCGTAACAAAACAGATGGCAGTCATAGCTCAGTACAAAGCCATCGAAAGACACTACGACGTCACATACAAAAACGAAGACGGCACGGTACTCGGAACTATCGAAAACGTAGCCTACACGCAGATAGGCACCACCTATACATCACAAAACGGCAAGCCGACAAAGGACAGCGACAAGTACTACGATTATTCGTTCTCCACATGGTCTGTCGCCTGTGATACCGATACAGGTACGGCGGTTGCCACGGCGGTCTACACCTCAACACGCAGACCTGCCGACACGAACAAGGACGACAACACAAGCAGCGACAACGGCGAAAGCCTGTTTACGAGAATTATCAACTGGTTCAAAGCCTTGTTTAACAAGATTTTCGGAAGATAAACCAATCTAATCAAAAGCGCCCGACTTAATGTCGGGTGCTTTTTTGTGCTGTGTTTTGGTCTGTGTTTTTTGTACGTGTCAGTTTATTCTAACACCGCTGTCTTTGTCGAAAAGGTGAAGGCGTGTTTCGTCTATTGCAAAGAGAATTTCTTTTTCGCTTTCGGCGTCGGTGTCGGGACTGACACGTGCGGTGATTTTTCCGAATGAGGTACTTATATACAAGTACGCTTCACTTCCCATCATTTCTTTCGCATAGACCGTACCGGTAAGATGACAGTTTTTGTGAAGAGACAAAAAATGTTCGCTGTCGCCGATGTCTTCGGGCCGAATACCGACAGTGACCTTTTTCCCGATATATTCGTTTGCACACGAAAATGAACTTAGGGGTATATGCTCATTAGAAAGCATAAGGGATACTTGACCGCCGTCTTCCAAAATGCAGCCGTCAAAAAAATTCATTTCAGGTGAGCCGATAAACCCGGCGACAAAAGTGTTGACGGGACGAGAGTATAAATTTTGGGGCGTATCTATCTGTTGAACGATGCCGTCTTTCATGACGACTATCCTGTCACCCATTGTCATAGCTTCCGTCTGGTCGTGCGTTACGTATATAAATGTGGTGCCGAGCCTTTTGTGAAGTCTTGTTATCTCGGTTCTCATGTTCGTTCGAAGTTTCGCATCAAGGTTTGACAGCGGTTCGTCAAGCAAAAATACATCGGGGTCTCTGACCATGGCTCTGCCCAGAGCTACTCGCTGTCTTTGACCGCCGGAAAGAGCTTTGGGTTTTCTTTGCAGCAGGTCTTTAATTCCGAGTATTTCGGCAGCTTCGGTGACACGTTTTTCTATCTCTTTTTTGGGTACTTTGTGAAGTTCGAGACCGAACGACATGTTTTTATACACCGTTTTGTTGGGGTACAGGGCGTAGCTTTGGAAAACCATGGCTATGTTTCTGTCTTTCGGTGCGACGGAATTTACGAGCCTGTCGCCGATGTACATGTTACCTTTGCTGATTTCTTCAAGTCCTGCGATCATTCGAAGTGTGGTGCTTTTTCCACAACCTGACGGCCCGACAAGTACGATAAACTCTTTGTCGTTTATTTCTAAATTAAGGTCATCGACGGCTGTGAAGCCGTCATCATATATTTTGAATATGTTTTCGAGTTTGACCGACGCCATATGCGCCCTCCTTTTTCGTTAAAATCAGCCTTTTACAGCGCCGGCGACAACGCCCTTGATTATATATTTTTGACTTGTCAGATAGAACACGACTATCGGTACTATCGCCAAAACGAGCATAGCCATCATAGCTCCCATATCGACCGACCCGTAACCGCCTTTGAGGTACTGGATAGCTATGGGGATAGTCTTGTAGTCCGAACCGATGACGAGATAGGGCAGAAGATAGTCGTTCCATATCCACATGGTGTTGAGTATCGCAACCGTGACGGCTGTAGGTTTCAAAACGGGAAGTACAACAAGGAAAAACGTCCGAATACTTCCGCAACCGTCAATCATGGCGGCTTCTTCGATTTCGAGCGGAATACTCTTGATAAATCCGCAGAACATGAAAACCGAAAGCCCTGCGCCGAAGCCTAAATATATGACGATAATTCCGAACGGGTTGTCAAGGCGTAACGTATTTGCAAGTTTTGACATAGAGAACATGACCGTCTGAAAGGGGACTATCATAGAAAAAACGAAAGCGTAATACATAAGAGAAGTTATCTTGGTTTTCAGCCGTGTTATATACCAAGCGGTCATTGACGAAAAGAGTACTATAACGGCTACAGATGCTACGGTGATAAAAACCGACCAGCCGAAAGACGAAAAAAAGTCCGTCTTTTCAAGTCCCGAAGTGTAGTTCTCAATTCCCGCAAAACTCTCGGAATCGGGTAAAGAAAACGGCTCTGATGAGATATAGAGCTTGTTTTTGAACGAATTCAGAAGTACGGTAAAAATAGGGAAGAGGAAAGCCAAAGCGAATATTACCAAAACGGCGTAAAGGGCAGTGCGTCCTAATTTTTTCATCAGCTTTCGACCTCCCTTTTTCGTGTTATCATCAGCTGAACCAAGGCGATAGCCGCCACCAAAATCGAGAAAATGATAGCCTTAGCCTGTCCGACGCCCTGCCACCCTGTCCTACCGTAGAATGTTTTGTATATATCCAATGCGAGCATAGCCGTCTGTCTTGACGGCGCACCGTCAGTCAGGGCGAGGTTAGCGTCGAACATCTTAAACGAGTTCGTCAAAGTCAGAAACAAACATATCGTAACCGACGGCATGACCATGGGTATCGTGACGTTTTTGAGCGTCTGCCATGCGCCTGCTCCGTCGACACGTGAGGCATCAATAAGGTCTGTGGGAATGTTTTGTATTCCGGCGATATAAATTATCATCATGTAGCCGATAAGTTGCCAGTTGACCAAAACGACAAGACCCCAAAAGCCGTATTTCGCATCATAGGTTATAGTAACTCCCGAAAACTGCAAAATGCCGTTTATTATCAGTTGCCAAATGTACCCCAAAACGATACCGCCTATGAGATTTGGCATAAAAAATACGGTTCTGAACAGGTTTGTACCTTTTAGTTTTCGTGTCAGAATAATAGCAAGCGTGAAAGCTAAAACATTGACGGTTATCATAGACACGAAAGTGAATTTCACCGTAAACCAAAGGGCATTTTTGAAGTCGGAGTTAGAAAACGCTTTTATATAATTTTCAAGTCCCACCCATTCGGCGTCCGTGATAGTTGTAAATTTGGTGAAAGAAAGATAAATGCCGATGATAAGCGGAATAGCGAAAGATATCAAAAACGCCACTAAGGTGGGAAGTACAAACAGGGGAAAGTGCTTTTTTAAGTTTTTGTGCATGTTATCACCGGCTTTAAAAATTTATTGTGCTTCGCTTTTCCACGAGGAAGTGAAGACTTGCTTGACATGATCCCAGTCGGCTGTACCTTGAGTGTATTCAAGTAATGCGGAACCGAAATCTTCTTTGAAAACTTCGCTTGGGAAAGAGGTGAATATCCACGGAACAGTTGTGACTTTTTCATTGTTCATCCACCGTGCCGCTTCTTTAGATAAAGGGCCTTCGGGCGTTTCGCTTTCGGAAAAAGTGTTAAACGGAGATATGAACTGAAGTTCTTGGGTTACATATTCTTTGCCTTTTTCGCTTGAAAACAGCCATTCGAGGAAAGCTATAGATGCTTCTTGCTTTTCTTTTGATACTTTCGAATTGATACAGATATAGTTTTCCGTGCCGACGCAAAGCCCCTGCTTTTCTTCGCCCTTGATGCCCGTATATATCGGCATCATTTTTACGTCGTCCTCTTTGACGACATTGCCCTTGAGGTCTTTTATGTCGTTGTACGCCCAAGTTCCGTTTTGTACCATGGCGACTTTGCCCAAGGCGAATTCGGACATCGAGTCGTTGACCGATTTTCCGCCGAGCAAGCCTTTCTGCGTTCCGGAATTGTTGACGTAAAGGTCGAATGTGTTCTTGAAATTGTTTTCGTACTTGAAAGTTACTTCTTTTGAGTTAAGACCTGCCGTGACCGCATCGTCGTAATCCTCGTTTTCCGACAGTTCGTAATACATCGGAATATTCGCCAAATGCGTATGCCAGCGCCACTGATTTCCGCTTGAAAACGAAGTTGAAGCGAAAACGCCGTCTATATCAAGCTCTTTTTTGTGTTTCGTCATGTCCTCGACAACTGTTTTGAGCGTTTCGAAATTGACGATTTCGTCCATGGAGTTGACGGTCTTTTGTCTTGTTGAAAGTGAAAAGTACTTATCGGTGATAGCCTTGTTGTAAATTATTCCGTACGCTTCGACGACATATGGAATACCGTAGACTTTTCCGCCGTCTCTTATCGCAAGGCTCTTTTCGGAAAGGTAGGAATATAACTTCGTATCGGACAGATCGGCACAGTAGTTTTTCCAAGTCTGATATCCTCTCGGCCCGTTGACCTGAAATATTGTCGGGGCGTCCTTTTTCGCTATTTCCGAAGTCAGTGTTTGTTCATAGGTGTCACTGGCGGCGGTTACGACTTTGACTGTTACGCCGGTTTCGCTTTTGTATGTTTCGGCTATTTCACTGTATATTTCGGCAACTTCCGGCTTGAAATTGAGAAAATATATTTCTTCGTTTGACGAAGCGGACATATCGTTTGATGACGTGTCGCCTGTACCGGTCACATCTGAGCCTGTATTGTTACCGCACGCAACAAAGCATACGCACAAAACAGCGCAAATTAAAATGCACAACAATTTTTTCATAGAATTTTCCTTTCTTTACAGGCGGGAATATAGTTTTGTCAGCCTGTATATCTTAGCGCTTAGATTATCGTCAAGTTTTTCTCTTTCTATACGGTAAGTCCAATTATCTCCGACAGTCGACGGTGTGTTTATCCTGCTGTCACTGCCTTGACGAAGATAATCATGCAAAGGAATGATTGCGGTATCGGCTACACTCGACATAGCACTGCGAATTATAGCAAAATGAAGATCTTTCAGAGAATGTACACCCAAATAATTCATCGCAAAGTCAAGTTCGCTCTTTTTCGCCGACATTATCCACCCCATGAGAGTGTCGTTATCGTGCGTTCCCGTGTATACAACGCTGTTTCTTGTGAAGTTATGAGGAAGATATTCGCTGTTTTCTTCATTGAATGCGAACTGTAATATTTTCATTCCCGGAAAGCCGGACGACGCCATTCTTGCCCGTACTTCATCGGTGATAAATCCGAGGTCTTCGGCGATAATTCGAATGTTCGGAAAAGCAGATCTGACTTTTTCAAAAAATTTCTCGCCGTTTGCCCGTACCCACTCGCCGTTTTTTGCAGTAGTCGCTTTCGCCTGTACGCAATAGAAAGAGTAAAATGCACGAAAGTGATCGACACGTACCGCATCGAAAAGTTTCTGTGCTTGAGAAAAACGGCGAAGCCACCATGAATAGTCGTCTTTTTCGTGCTCTTGCCAATCGTAGACGGGATTGCCCCACAGCTGACCGTTGGGGGAGAAAGCGTCGGGAGGACACCCGGCAACTTTCAGCGGTCGACCCATGCCGTCAGTACAAAAAAGTTTCGGATTTGAGTATATGTCGGCTGAATCGGCGGAAACATAAATAGGTATGTCGCCGATGATTTCGACGCCGTTTTCGTTGGCGTACTTTTTTAGTTTTGCCCACTGTGAAAAAAATATAAACTGCGTAAACTTGTGAAAATCTATGCTTTTAGGCTGTTCATTTTCGATTTTGTGTATAAAATTTTCGTTTTTTATGCGTGCTTCGGGCGGAAATTCCGAGAGCGGTTTCATTTTGTATTTTTCTTTAAGCGTCATAAAAATTGCATAATCATTAAGCCAAAATTCGTTTTCTTCACAAAACCGCCTGTACTCAC
>CAZBXS010000024.1:0-13993 GCA_964495955.1 uncultured Faecalibacterium sp. | reverse complement strand
ACTTTTCCGTCGACTTCGCCGAGATCCGCAGAGCCGGCTGTACCCAAAAGCAAAATAAATCCGAGCATTCCGAGCGCTACGCTCAGGTGTTTCAGGTGTTTGAGTAGGGTTTGTGTGGTCATTTCGGTCTCCTTTCGAGTGTAGTAACGCCTATCTTCCGTCGGCTTGGGGACCCTCCCGTACCTTTGAGTGAGTATGTCAAAAAAAGGAGAAATAGAAGGTCGTGAATGTTTTGTTGAAAGTACGGGAAGGCGCCGAAGCCGACGGTGGCGGGTTCAAATGGCTTGTCTGAGTGCGATTTCGAGGTACTCGACGACTTGGTCAAGGCTCTTTTTCACACCCGATAGCAAGCGGTCGACATCTTCCCTGCCCGTACCGTTTTTGTACGCCACGAGCTTTTGCGGGATGATGACGTAGCGCCACGTTTTGTTGTTGACGGTGCGGTCGGCGAAGCCTATCGGCAGCAGGTTCGTCCCGTTCTTCGCATCGGATATCAGACGGCTTTTGACTGCCACATCGGTTATTCCGAGGTATTCGGCAGCGATTTTCGGGGTTATGCTGCTCATTTGTAGAATTTCTTTGTCGGTGTACATGGTGGTCTCCTTTCGTGATTTAGATATTGGGATTGACAATAACTTCATCGCACTCGATTTCAAGTTTGCCGGGCAATACTTCAAGTGAGAGTGTAACCGGCTCACCGGCACTTGCTTTTAGTTCGTACGAGCGAGTTAGCGACGCAATGTCAACGCCGTTGATATAAAGGTGGCAATCTCCGTTATTATGTTCGATTTTTACTTTTGCGGTTTGTTGCATTGTGGGGCTCCTTTCTTGTTCCCATTCGTATCAAAGTCCGATTTTTTGGACTTTGTATTTGCTATGCTAAATTAAGGTTTCAGCAGTAGCGATCATTGTTTTTCTTAAATTTTCAGAAGCAAACTGATTTCCACTCAAAACTTTGTTCACTGTTTCACGGCTACAACCGCATTTTTCGGCGAACTGTGTTTGCGTCGTTTTTGTTTTATGAAGAACTAAAACGATCGTATCAATCCAATTTTCCAAAAAGTCACCACCTTTATGAGTTTTTCTATTGCTTTTTGCTCACAAATGTGATATAGTGGGTTTGTGCTAAAAATCCGCATATACAAACGTGAGCAAAAAGCAAGGTAATTTTTCGTGCCTTGCACATTTGTGCAGCCACAGCTATTATTTTAGCTCACAAATGTGCAGATGTCAATATAAAATTGCACATTTGTGAGCTTTTCGGCAGGTTGCACAACTTTGAAAGGGTGTTTTTGTCAGTGTTTTACAGTATTTTTTCAAAATTATGCAAGCAAAAGGGAATAAGTGAAACGGCAGCTTTGCAGGAAATCGGACTTTCTTCGGGAAATTTGAAGAATTGGAAGGACGGCCGCATACCGAAAACCGATGTACTGAACAAGGTTGCTTCGTATTTCGGAGTATCAATGGACTATCTTCTCGGAAAATCCGAAGTAAGAAACAGCGTTAATGATGACGATATTAAATTTGCACTGTTTGGCGGTGCAGATGAAATAACCGATGAAATGTACAGCGAAGTTATGAACTTTGCACAGTATGTAAAAGAAAAATATAAAAAGAAGAGTGATTGAATTGGTAAGAATAATTGACTTGTACGATCTTGCCGAGGAAAACTCGGTCACAGTCGAAAGCTACGCTTTGACCGAAAACGAGAGCTTATCAATCAAAGATATCAGCGGAGACTGTTTTGTCGCTATAGACCCAATGCAACTAAAAAACAGTAACGACGAACGCATCAAACTCTCTCACGAACTCGGACACTGCATTACCGGTGCTTTCTATAGCAGATATACTCCTCTGTACACAAGAGAGATGTGCGAGCGTAAGGCAAATAATTGGGCAATTAAAAAGCTCGTTCCGATTGACGAATTGATATCGGTTTTAAAGAGCGGAAAAGTGCAAATATGGGAGCTTGCGGAACATTTTGGCGTAGATGAAAATTTTGTCTCCGAAGCAATATCGTATTACGACATACAAAATCCGTGGTATGATGCTGCAATATAACGTATAAAGGGTGAAAAGTATGGACGGACATGATTACGAATACAAGGTCGCTCAATATTTGCGAAATCACGGCTATACCGGCGTTGAAGTGACGCAAGCAAGCGGTGACTACGGTGTCGATGTAACGGCGTACAAAGGACACAGCAAGTATGCCGTACAGTGTAAGTACTATTCAAAACCGGTCGGCGTCGGAGCAATTCAGGAAGCCGTAGCGGGAATGGCAATGTACGACTGTGACAAGGCTATGGTCGTCACGAACAACACTTTCACAAAAGCTGCGCAAAACTTAGCCGATAAGAACAATGTTATTTTGCTCGACGGCGTAACCGGCGTCGGTTCGTTCGGCAGAGAGAAAATCGGAAACACTATCGGTTGGATATTGATAGCCGTTTTTGCGCTTTTCTACGGTGCAATAATCAATTTAGCTTTCGAAAAAGGTATAAAAGATTTAAGTGAAGTAATAGCTGTCCTGCTCGTACTTCCGATTGTGCTGTGGTACTTTGCAAACCGCATTTTCAAATTCAACTCTCTGATGCTCAAAACACTGCTGTATTTGGGTATCATTGCCTATATGTCCTTTGTCGGCACAAATATATTTGAGTTGGGCGACTATTTGTCGGTCGGTGATACCAGTGGATTTATTAAGGCTCTTTCTTTGGTACTTGTTGAAGTGTTCGCTCTTGTAACTTTCTTATGTTTGCCGAAAGTCGTGCAAAAAATCAAAAGTACAAAATCAAATAAAAATGCTCAACCGTATACAGACGAAAAGGCTGAAAAAGACGAAGCGAGCAGTGAAGACAGCGACGGGACAGACGAAACCGAAAGATACGAAACGTCTACACCTGTACAAACAAACGAAATTTCAAGTTCACCGCAAGAGTTCACGTTTGAGCAGGAGAACAAATTCGACGTTCTCATAGACGATGCTTCAGTCACCGACGAAAACCTCGAAAAAGCGATTTCAAATTGGATAAAAACGGTGAAAATACCTTCTGCGAACCCCGATTTCAGCGAAGAAAAATATCAACGGGAAGTCGAAGAATTTGACAAACTGATCAAAAAAGAATGTGACAAAGTCGCAAGCAAACTCGTCGACACGTTTGAAATGTTCAATGTAAAAGTCGAACTTGTCGGAAGTTGGCCACAGACAAAAAGAATGGTTTTCATGATAAAACCGGCGCCGGGCGTAAAAATAAGTACTGTTAAAAATTCGCTAAATGACGTTTCTTTACGTTTAAGCGTCAAGCCGTTTAGCATGACTGTGCAGTCGGAAGAAGGAATAATTTATTTAGTCACCGACCACAAGTATATCGCTCCTGTCTACGATATATACTACCGTTTTGAAGAAAACTTAAAAAAAGTCGCATTCGAATCTATTAAAGCCGGCGACATTTCGCTGAAGTTCATCGAAAAATCTGTTAGTACAAAACACGGTCAAAGAATGGAAATTCAAAATTTCTTAGCCGATAACGGACTAATATACGGAAAGCTCACTCAGTCGGGAATAGAAGCAGAAGTTATATCCGAAAAAGAATTCATTTCTCGCTATTTATAACTTATACAAAATAAAAAACTGCTCCCTTCGGGGAGCATAATTTGACGGAAAATATGGAAAAGGTGCAATAAATACCACGAAAAACATTGCAGGAGGTGCGAAAAATGAAAAATCCGAACGGTTGGGGTAGCGTTTACAACCTCAACGGAAAGAAAAAGAATGACGGTAAAAAGCGGCCGAACCGCCGAAAACCGTGGGTCGCACTCGCCCCGGCGTACATTGACGAAAGCGATGAAAAGGTACGGCGCACCATCATCGGTACATTCGCCACACGGGCCGAGGCGATGAAGGCACTCGAAATGTACCGCCAAAAGTCGCCCGACGAAATCCAAAAGATGAAAATGACCCTCGGTGAAATTTGGTCTGATTATCAGCATACTAACAAGTACAAAAACCTAACGAAATCGACGCAGGACTGCTACCGAGCCGCCTTTTCGAAGCTCGCACCACTGCACAAAAAAGAGTTTGCCCAAATTCGTACAGGCGAATTTCAAGCGATAATCGACGACTTTGCGCAGTCGGGCAAGTCGTATTCATCGCTCCACGACATCAAGCTCGTCTGCGGACTTATCAGCGACTACGCACTGAAAAACGACATCATCGCGAAAAATTACGCACAGTTCATCGAGCTTCCGAAGAAAACCGCAAGCGGAAAACGATCGCTGACCGACTTGGAGGTACAGAAAATCAAGCTCGGAGCACAAAACGGTGTGCCGTACGCCGACTGGTTGCTCGTCCTGTGCTACACCGGCTGGCGAATCAGCGAAATGCTGGAGCTGACGCAATTTCAATACGACCGCAAGGCTCAGACGCTCACCGGCGGAAACAAAACCGAGGCGGGCAAAAACCGAGTTGTACCCGTTCACCCGCACATCCAACCCTATGTCGAAAAGTGGGCGAACCTCGGCGGCGAGACGATTTTTTGTCGAAAAGTACAGGCGAACGGGTACGAAGATGAAAACGGCTACGATACCGTGAGTGAGCACAATGACGGCAAAGACGTGCAGTATGTGAAAGTCACTTCGGATTATTTCAGGAAGCACATTTTACCGCAGTTGCTTCAAGACCTCGGACTTGACCCGACGATCAGACCGCACGAGTGCAGACACACTTTCGTGACGAACCTACAAAAGAACGGAGCGAACAAGGCGTACATTCAGCGACTTGTGGGCCATTCGAGCAAAGATGTTACGGACAAGGTTTACACGCACGCAGACCTCGAAGCGCTCAGACGCACGATTGAGATGCTTGATTTTTCGGCGTAAAAAAGTGTTAGAAGTAAATCGGATTTTATGAGATTTTATTGGCAATTTTAATGAAAAAGTGAAAAAACAAAAACGCCCGCAAAGCCTTGATACACAAGGGATTGCGGGCGTTTTGGGATACGGTCGATTGGGCCGAGCTTTGATTAGTGTGAATTGCATTCAAGAGGTCAGCGGTTCGATCCCGCTTATCTCCACCGGGGGAAGCATAAATCTTTGTACTGACGGCTTCAATTTTGTGCCAAAGACCTCAATTTTTATATTGACAGCTTAAAACTTTACACTGACGGCTTCAATTTTTCCGCCAACTGCGAAAAGTTTTGTGCTAACGGTATATTAAATTTTCTGCAAAAAATCAGCGAATTTCGAGCGGAAAACAGCTGATTTTTCGGCACTGCTTTTTCACGGTTGCTAACAGGTTGCTAACACTTTTCAAAACGAGCGGAAAAAGTAAAACACCCGCACCCCCTTGATACATAAGGGATTGCGGGTGTTTTTAGATGGTCGGAGTGTCGGGACTTGAACCCGAGGCCTCTTGGTCCCGAACCAAGCGCGATACCAAACTTCGCCACACCCCGATAGCTTGGATATTATATATTAAAGTTCGGTGTTTGTCAAGGTTTTTTTTAATATTTCCCGATACATTTTTATGTTTTGATTTTTAGCGCTTTTTGCGTGCTTATTTAGAAATTTAATTCTTCTATCTCCGCCTTTTTAATCAGCGGTAAAAGTATTCCGCCTATTGAGTTGCCTATGACTACTACGGCGAGGTAGACAGCTGCTTGCAGTGAAAAATCGGACGCTGCCGAAAAATAGAACATATTCGCAATCGAGTGCTCAAATCCGCTCAAGATGAACACCGGAACGCAGAAAACTATGCCTGCGACGGTGGACTTTTCTTTGTATATGCTCACTGCCAAGTACATCAACACACCGCAAAAAATCGCTCTTATCAGCGTTTGGGGTGTCGCCTGTCCAAGCTTCGCTTCGCAGATTTTTTCGGCAACCTGTGCCGAGGTCGGTATCGCATATCTTACCGCAATTCCGCACACAGCCGTTGCTATCGCATTGCCTGCAAGTCCCGAAATCAGTGCGATGAAATCACTCTTTTTGTGACTTTCGACCATGTAGCCGACTTTGCCGGTAAAAAGGTAGTAACCTTTGATGCAAATGCACAGCAATGCGACCGAAAACAGTACCGCACCTACGTATTTGTTGTCGCAGGCGAGGTAGACGCTACCTCCGATCGAGATTAAAATTCCGGCGGAAATTCCGCCCAAAAGTGAGTTTATGACAGTTTTTTTCGTGTCCATGTTCTTTCCCCTTTCGTGTTTTTTGTCGGTTTTGTACGGGTTAAGCTGGCGAGAGTCGAACACAATACGGTTTTTTAAGGCATATTTCCGCCAATACTGCGTTGGAAATCCTCGCAAGGCGGAAGCCTTGCTTGCGGTTTCCGCCTTGCCTTGACGAAAATCTATCCTTAAAAAACTGCTTCGCACCCAAAACGCAACAGTTTGCGTGCAATCGGGCATTTCTTTGCCGAAGGATGTGACGTATTTCAAGGCAAAAAATGTTCGAGAGAAAGTGAAATGTTGTGTTTTGGGCGTATTGGGTTCGACTTTCGTCAGCTTAGGGCGTTCGGCGGGTGGGGTGCTGGGGCGCTTTGCGGGGCGGCGTGCGAATGCGTAGCGGTGCCCCGTGCGCTTGCCGTAGGCAAAGTGCTAAGGGGTGCCCGAAGCATTCGCATCGGTGGAAGAAGAAATTTAAAAAAATCACATATTTATTGAGGTGGAAACCTTATAACGCCAAAAGGTATTCCCTCAGTTCCTCTACCGTTGCGACCGTGTGTTCCGCTCCTGAGGCGTCTAATTCGTCCTTAGTACCGTATCCGAAAAGTACGCCGACAGCCTGCATATTATTCGCATGAGCGCCCAAAATGTCGAATTTTCTGTCACCGACCATTACGCACTCATTCGCCTGTACTCCACACTCTGTCAGCGCATAGCTGATAACGTCGGCTTTTTCGGTTCTCGTTTCATCCATCGACGCTCCGCAAACATAGTCGAAATAGTCGAAAATGTTGTACCTTTTGAGCACTCTTATCGCCATTTCTTCAGGCTTCGAAGTTGCGAGTACAAGTATTTTTCCGCACCTTTTCAGCTCGGTCAGCATTTCGTCAATTCCGTCGTACAGGCGGTTTTCGAAGATACCTGTCGGTTGGTAGTATTCTCGGTAGTACTCTATTGCTTTCATCGCTTCATCACGGGTAAAGCCGAAGTATTCCATGAAGCTGTCGCTAAGCGGAGGGCCTATAAACGAGTACAGTTCACTGCGGTCGGCAACCGAAATTCCGAACTTTTTCAGTGCGTACATAACGGAGTTGGTTATCCCCTCGCCCGGATCGGTCAAAGTTCCGTCGAGGTCAAAAAATATCGCTTTTTTCATTTTAGATTCCTTTTTGCCTTATAAATTCAGCGGTTGAATTTGGCTTCAACCGCTGAGTGAAAATTATCTTTCTACCTTTTCGGGCAATTCGATGTGTGAGAAGAAGAATTCTTCTCTTTCCGGTGTATTGATAACTGTTACCGGCTTTATCTGATTGAGAACGACACCACGGTTTCTGAGCATTTCTCTGTAGTCGTTATATGTGCCGTGCTTGAGGACATATGCTTCGGGCATATTGAGCATACCCCAACGTCTGTACTTGAAGTATTTCTCGTTAGCCTTTCTGAGATTGTCGTCAAGAAGTTCGACGTACTTAAGTCTTTCTTCCTCTGTTACGGGGTTCTTCGGCTCAAAGAGCATACAGTATCTCGGCGGTTTTGTCGAATAGTCGGCGTAGAAGCTGTGACCTTCGAATTCGTTGTTCATAGCTTTTGCCGTCTCAACTGCCGCCCAGTCAACCATCTGAGTTGTTGTCTTTTCGTTGGCAACATTCATGCTCAGATTAAGTCTGTAAAGGAATTCGATTTTCGGTGTGTTGTTGTACTTACCGGTAACTTTAACGACGTCTTCCATTCTGTATCTGTAAAGACCGGAGAAGTTAGTTACGATTATTTCGTACTTCTTGCCGACTTCGAGGTCTTGAATGAGAAGCGGTCTCATGTTCGGATCGTTTTCGACATCGTCGTCAACGGGCAGGAACTCAAAGAACAAACTTCTCGGAAGAAGAACGGCATCGTTTACATTAAGTTCGACGGGCATGGCGATATAGCCTTCTGCGGCGGCGTAACCCATGTTGTGTATCGGCGTGTCACCGATGTACTTTTTAACTTTATCGACATATACGGCAAGGTTCGAACCTATCATACCGTATGCCCAGCTGAGTTTGGGCCAAATACGAGGAGCTATCGGAGTATCGAAGCCTTTCTCAAACTCTTTTCTGAGTTCGGCAGCTCTCTTGGGGTTGGGCTTGAACATCTTCGAATATTCGGCTTTAAGCTCCGGTGTGATTTTTACATTCGGGTTGATAATACCCTTTTCGATATCGTCACACAGCATCTCCCAGTTTTCTTCGAGGTAGTCGAACATTGTCGTAACAAGAGTGATAACGAGAGAGCCTATATAGCTGACATTTTTTTCTTCAAGAGCGAAACGAAGCTGAAGATAGGGTACTTCGATTTTTTCTTCGTTTTCGCAGTAAAGAAGTGAAAGCGGAGAAGTCGAGAAGAATTTCGTTATGGGTTTAAGATATGTAAGGGGAATTTGAGCAGCGCCGTTACACATTTTTCCGTCGCTGAGCGGATGACCCGTAAGGCTCATTACAAGGGGGCCTTTTTGAGCGGGCATCTTCTTGCCGTGTGCTTTAAGATACTTTGATACCGTACCTACTGTTGCGGCAAATCCCATGCACTGCATATTCCAAAGGTCTTTAGCCGACTTGGGCATAACTTTCGGCTTTCCTACGCTTCCCGACGATGAACAATAGCGTTTGCACTCTCTTGAAGAAAGTATGTTCTTTTCGCCTGCTATCATACGGTCAACGTATGCGTCATAATCTCTGTAATCTGTCAACGGAACGAGATCTTGGAAGTCCTGTACCGTCTTTATATCGGCGAAGTGATATTTCTTGCCGTATTCGGTGTCTTTGCTTTCTGTGATGATTTTTTTCAGCGTTGCTTCCTGTACGCCTACGGGGTCTTTCGTGTAGTGATTAACACCGCTGAGAACCCACTTGCCGAGCAAGACGCCGATATCTGACATTGCCATAAAAAAATCTCCTTTTCGTCCATTATATTTTCATACTAAATACATCGGAATTATAACATATGAAAAAAGTGGCTGTCAAGATTGCATATTGATTTTTTCGACAAATGTTAATTTTTAATTTTTTTGTTATGCTTTTGCAATAATTACTCACGCAAAAAAGCAGGCGCAAACGCACCTGCTTTAAAATCTGTAAGCATACACCTGTACAACAAAATCGGCGAAATCAAACTCAGCCGAAAATCGCACTGAAGATAGCCGAAATGAACGAGAAGAAGCTGACGAGCTTGTTCATAAGGCGAGCCAAGGAGTCCGTAGAATTATTCAAGTACCCGTTCATCGCCCATGTTAAAAGGTTGCCCTCGCCGTCGTAACTTCTAAACTGCGGAAATTCGGGGTTCGAATTGACGTCCATTTGACCCGGCCCATCGTATCTTGCGATAGCGAGCAGGAGTTTGTTTACGCTCTGTGGGAAGTCGAAGTGTTCGACGCCCTCGGCAAACCATGTGTAATCGGGGTACAGCGCCGTTGAAGCGTCTATCATATAATCCGAGGAAATGTAGTCTATCGTTCCGTTTTTGACGGCGTTGTTAAGGTAATCTGCTGTAAACGCCTCTCCCCTCTTTACGCTTTTTGCGCCGAGAGATGCGCTGGGAACTTCGACGATACCGTCGCCGATATAGTCGCAGTCTTTTATCGCCGGGACTATCTGTGAGCCGTACTTTGTGATGTTTGCGTACTTCATGCCGTTTTTGTGAGCATTGGTCATGATACGCTCAATGTTTCTCAAGACGGCGTAGTGGTAATAGTCGATTTTTTCTATGAGTTTTGAGTACGTTTCGGTATCATCTCCGAAAACAAACTCTTTTGCTTGGACGAAATATTCTTCGCTGACCATACTCCAGTACCCCGGCATTGAAGCGAAAGAACTGATAAGGCTTCGGGGCATAAGTCGGTCGGCTATCTTAGCGTATATGGTATTGACGAACGTCGAAAGCAACTGACCTGTTATTTCATTGCTGTTGAACATTTTTCCGAACATTTCGAGAATCGGGTTTACGCCGAAAAGTTCTTCTATGTACTGACCGAGACCTTCGGGGTTGATTTCGATGTTACCGCAGAACATTTCACTGCAAACTATGGAGCCGTTGGCAGTCGAACAGTACAGGATATTAGTGTCGATTTTGTCGCTTCCGTACTCCTGCATATAAGCGCCGACGAGGTTGCAACCGTAGCAACGGCTGATAAGTACACATTTTTCGGAATTCGTGACTTCGAGTACGGCGTTAATATATTCGTTGAGAAGTTCGGCGTTATAGAACATATCTCTGCGCCAATCGTAGTGGAACATATAATCTTCAAGTCCGTAGACGCCGTTTTCTTTCGTATCTTTCAGATCCGATTTCCAGTCCCAGATAATTCCGCTGTTGTCGGTCGGTTCGCCGTCGGGGCCGAGCGTCAAATCGGCGTACATGTCGGCTATGAGCTTATACATAGAATCGCAGTATGCGTCCCACGCTTTTTCGTCTTTGTTATGACTGTAGGCGTAAAGGAAAGTATCTTTCAGCTCATCGAGGGTATCGAGACTGACGCCTTCAAGCGAAGTCGGGTATATAACTTTGCTGTTGGGGTCATCTTTGTCTTTGTATATAACGTCGACTTTTCCGATAACGTAAACTATCGGCAATGCGTCGCCGTTTGCGTCAACTGTTGCGAAAGCCGGAATTGCCGTCAAAGCGACAAGTATGACCGTCATTACAACGCACAGTATCTTTTTCGCTGTTCCTTTCATGTCGTCAAACCTCCTTTTATACCGAGAATTGTAGCATAAACGGGGAAGTATTTCAACCGAAAGACAGCGTAAAATAAATAAATTTAAGAACTTTTCATTATTTCGTCAATTTTTCGGGCAAGTGCCGGATGGGGTGCCGGTCAGAACTAAGTTAAAATAAGGCACAAACGCCGAACGAGAAGAAAAGCGAGATAGACGGTGACGGCAATAAGGCTGAAATTCGCCTGTCGGACAAAAAGCGTTATTACGGCAAAGACTAACAAAAACGCCGTAGAAATCAGCGACAAAGCGAATATTACAGTTTCCGCTTTTCTTTCGTCATATCGTGAAATAAGGAAATAACGCAAAGCCGCCGCTCCGTCAAGAGAATCTATCGGAAGAAGATTAAATCCGCCCACAGCGAGACTTACCGCCGCTGTATCCGAAAGAGTATCGCATGAAAATAACTTCGAAAACATGAACAATATTACTGCAAGAATAATATTTGCGACAATTCCCGCAAGGCTCACTGCGACTTCCTGAGTGTAGTTTAATCTTCCTACAGCTGATTTTTCTATGTTTATCCCGATTGCCGAAAAAGTTATGCTGTTTAGCCTTTCGCCGAAAAACAGCATTGTGAATATGTGACCCGCTTCATGAAAAAACGAACATATAAGCGATGAAAGGACTAAGCCCGTCCGACAGGTCATCAGCATAAGCGTTATCAAAGCAAAAAATCCGACCCCGAACGAGACTTTGCACCCTTTTATGTTAAAGCTCAACATTATCTTTACCGTTAATGAAATTCATCAATGCGTCTTTCACTTCGGAAAATCCGCCGTCTGTCCATGAGTGCTCGGTGAGATATTCATATCCCGATTTCAGTACATTCGACTTGGTACTAAAGCCAAAGAACAGTGCGGCGACTAAAGCTACGCACAAAATCAGCTGAATTATCCTGACTTTGAAATATCCGTCTTTCTCTTCGTACTTTTCGGCGTATATATCGGCTCCGAATTCCAATATATCCTCGGTTTCGTCATCTTTTTCGTCTTCCATTTTATCACCTCCCATCAAAAAGTATTTTAAGCAAAGGCGATTTATGCAAAAACTGTTGCTATTTATCGGAGATTATGTTAAAATCTATTAAATATTAAACTGAGGTGATTATATGTCAGCAGACTTCAAAGAAAGTCCATTTATGTACGCAGTCGCCGTATTCGTTATCGGCTTCGTCGTCGTTCAGTCGGTGTTCTTCATCGTCAAGGCTTGGAAAAGAGCGAAAGAGCTCGGAATTAAGACCGAAACGCTCAAACAGACGGTCGTTTCGAGTGCTCTGTTTACTCTCGCCCCGGCTATAGCCATTATGACGACGGTTATTTCTCTTGCCGCTTCGCTCGGTATTGTCTTACCTTGGATAAGACTTTCCGTTGTCGGAAATTTGGCGTATGAGTCCGCAGCGGCTTCAACTGCTCTTGAGGCACTCGGCGGAAGTATCAACGAAGAAGTAACAGATCCGGCTAACTTCTCCGCAGTTGCGTGGGTTATGACGATAGGTGTTGCGTTCGGTATTTTCCTTGTACCCCTTCTTTGCAAGAAAATTCTCTCAAAAATCGGTCAGGTCGTCAAAAAGAGCGATTCCGGTTCAAACGCAGGTTTGGCGGACACAATTTCCGCAGCCGCTTTCATCGGTATTATCGCCGCTTTCATCGTTCGTGAAATCAACGGCAGAACAGCCGACGGCAGCGACGATGCCGGATTTATGTCAATAGCTACTTTATTGGCAGCGGTTTTACTGTACCTGTTAATTGAATTCATCACGAAGAAACTGAAACTCGAAAAGTTTGAGCCGTTCATTATGCCGATATCGATGTTCGGTGCTATGGCAGTTGCTATTATACTTGCTAAGTACGCACCGGCTTCACTCGTCACTTGGACTTGGTGGAATTAAGGAGGTATCGCAATGAAAGAAAGAACTTATATGGACAAAGTACACGTTTGGGGACGAATTTGGTGCTATTCGGCACTGCTTATATTCCTCGGTGTACCGCTTGCAATATCCGTTTATTACGATGCGTGGCCGAATGCAAAAGCTGTTTTCAATGCACTTTTGAGCGTTGTTCCGATTTATTGGGTAAGCTCGGTTATCGAAGTATTTACATACACCCCAATGCTCGGTGCCGGCGGAACATATCTTAGTTTCATCACCGGTAACATAACGAACCTGAAACTCCCCTGCGGTCTGAACGCTATGCAAAGTGCCGGCGTAAAGGCAAACTCCGAGGAGGGCGAAGTTATTTCCACTATCGCTATCGGCGTTTCGTCAATCACGACAACAGTCGTTATCGCTGTCGGCGTTTTGTGTTTCTCTCCGATACTCCCGAAGCTGACCGATCCGAACTCTATTTTCAAAGCAGGTTTTGACCAAGTACTCCCCGCTTTGTTCGGTGCTCTCGCCGCTTCCTATCTCGGAAAGCATTGGAAGATTTCGGTATTCCCGATACTCGTCGGCTGTCTTGTTCTTCTCTTTGCTCCCACACTTGGCGTTTCGACTATGATTTTCATAACGATTGTCGCAAGTATCGTCGGTGCATTCGCAATGTACAAACTCAAGTGGGTTAAATAAGACAAGCTAAACGCAGAATATTTGATACAAAAACAGTGAAGCATTTCAGTCGATACTTCACTGTTTTTTACTTATGAAAATCGGATAGTTTCTGTTTATCTTTTCTTATAAATGATAAGTTCCTGATTCTCACCGTTTTCTTCGTACATACAAACAAGCAAAAATTCCGCATTTGCAATCACGCCGAAACACTTGCCTGCGTCTGTTTCGGACGCAAGTTGGTTGCCGAGATATGTCACATAAAAAGGCAGAGCGGAATGCGCTCTGCCTTAAATTCTGTTTTGATTATAAATCTCAGCCGATTTTCTTTGCGTCGTTTATTTTTATCGAAGCGGGTACGGGCGGAGCGGACAGCTTTATGGAAGCCGTGTCGCCTTTAAATTTAAGTTCGGCGTTGACTGTCAGACGGGGAATAAGCGAACACTTGCCTTTGCAGGTGAGTGTGTCTCCCCTTTCTTTTATATCGTAGTAGCTAAACTGCATATTCGAGAATTTTTCGGGCAAGGCTATGT
>CAZBXS010000023.1:0-14068 GCA_964495955.1 uncultured Faecalibacterium sp. | reverse complement strand
ACCTTTTAGCACTTTGCCTACGGCAAGCGCACAAGGTACCGCTTCACATTCGCTCTCGTCAGCTTAATGGCGGCACCCCACCCGTCACTCACCAAACCCACCCGTACAGAATAAAATGTAATATGAAATCAGCTCCCCGTAATATTTCATGTTTATCTTTGCCGGACGGTGGCAAAACTATCTGTGAAGAATTTTTGGAGAGTGATAATATGCTGATAAAAAGGGGAGAAATTTATTACGCCGATCTAAGTCCCGTTATCGGATCGGAGCAAGGCGGTGTAAGACCGGTACTTATAGTCCAAAACGATGTCGGGAACAAGTTCAGTCCGACGGTCATAGCTGCGGCAATCACAAGTCAGCGATTTAAAACGAACCTGCCGACACATATCCATGTTAATGCCGACGAATGCGGTCTTGCCAAAGATTCGATTGTACTTTTGGAACAGGTGCGTACTTTGGACAAGAAAAGATTGAGAGAAAAGATGGGCAATTTAGACGAAGAAGACATGTCGAGAATCGACAAAGCGTTGTCTGTATCTTTCGGTTTGGGCGAATAACTCGTCTATGTGCAAAGCCGTAAATTATGGCGAATTCAAAAGTGAAAATGCAACATCTAAATTGACAACACATATCCGATGTGGTAGAATAAAGAAAACATAGGCAGGTCGAAATCTGCCGAAATAGGAGGAAGAACAATGAAACGAATATGGCTTATTGCACTTGCGGTAATAATGATATTAGCTTGTTTCGTCGGATGTGGAAATAAAGATGATGCGGAAAATACCGAGCCGAACGAAACCACAACGGAAAGCACAACAGCCGAGCAGAAAAAAGGCAATATAAATCTGCTGACGGGTCTTAGCGGTCTGTCGGACGAGGCGGTCGGAAAAAGACCTATGGCAATAATGGTCAATAATATAAAATCGTCGTTGCCTCAGTATGGCATCGGCAAGGCAGATATTATCTACGAAATCGTTACCGAGGGTGGTATCACTCGAATGATGGCTATGTACGGCGACTATACGAAAGTTCCGAACGTGTGTTCTGTAAGAAGTTGTCGCTACTATTTCCCGATTTTCGCCCACGGTTATGATGCTGTATATTTCTGTTTCGGTGCAAACGAAACACTCGGATATCCGACGCTTAAGAGAATTAAAATCGACTACTTCGACGGAAAAACCTACGGTACACAGCTTTTCGACCGTGACGCTGAAAGAAGAAAAACATACGCTATCGAACACACTGGTTACGTAAAAGGCCCGAATATACCGAGCGTTTTGAAAAAGGAAAAAGTCAGAACCGAACTCTTGGATAACAAGAAAACGACTGCGTTTAATTTCGTTTCGGAAGGAACGAAGATTTCGCCGAGTACGACTTCGTGCACAAAGGTCAACATTCAGTTTTCAAGTGCCTACTACAGCACATTTAAATATAACAAGACCAAGGGCGTCTACTACAAGTGGCATTCAGGCAACGCTCACAAGGACAGCTCAACCGGAAAACAGCTTAATTTTACAAACCTGTTTATACTTCAAACCGATATCCACAACTACAAAGGCAAACAGATTATGGAGGTCGATTGGACGGGCGGAGACGGATATTATGTCTCAAATGGGTCAGTTCAAGAGATAACTTGGAAAAAAGCGAGCGAGACCGCTTCGGTCGTATACTATGACAAAGCGACGGGCGAGGAACTCAAAGTCAACCCCGGAAAGAGCTACATCGCAGTGGTGAAAAAGGGTCAGACGACTTTTACGGGCGAGATGGCATAAAGTGAAAAACGGACAGACAGAGCCTCGGCTTTGTCTGTTTTTTGCTTTTGTTTTGTTTTTGTACGTGTGAATGCTTTCGTTTATTTGAATTTTACACAAAGATAAAATTTGAAAAAAACTGTAATAAAAAAGTCTCGAAAATTGTTTAAGGTTATAGAGGGGCACAAATGACCCTTACCGAAAGCATTATCCTGTACAGGAGAGAAAAATGAAAAGGGGAAACGGAGATGAGACTTTTAAATTTAGCGGTACATTAAAACAATCGAAAGGAGAATAAACATGAAAAAGGTCAATATGAAAAAACTGCTGTTGATAGCTACTGCCATAGTGTTCGTCATATCATCGTTCACGGTGTACTATGTAGGTGCGAAAGGGCAGACTGCAAGCGTCAAGGCAAACGGAAAAATCGGAAAGTCGCTGACATGGGTACTTGACAATAAGGGTACACTGACAGTCGACGGTAACGGAAAAATGCCCGATTACAACTGTGACGGATTTGAGGGTTACGATTTGACGGCGGCGTCATTTTCGACGAACACGCCTTGGGCAAAAGAAAGAAAAAATATAAAGAAGATTATCATAAAAGACGGCGTCGAAAGTATAGGAAAGTATGCATTCACGGGACTGACACAGGTGGAAAGGGTGACTGTCGGAAAAGGCGTAACGAAAATTACGGACAGTGCATTCACAAACTGTCACAGCCTTAAAACCGTCAAACTGTCCGATTTTGTTACCGAAATCGGTGCCGATGCATTCGGCTGTTGCTACAAACTCGAAAGTATCAATATGCCGAAAAAGCTGAAAATTATAAGAGACGGTGCGTTTTGTGCTTGCTACAGTCTTAAAGACGTAACTTTTCCCAATAGCCTCACAACGATAGAACAATACGCTTTTAAGTTTTGTAAATCGTTCGAAGAAATCACAATACCCGAAAAAGTAACACAGGTTGCCGACTCGGCGTTTGCCTACTGTGAAAATGTTTCTAAAGTGAACTTGCACAAAAATATAACGAAAATCGCCGACGGTGCTTTTTACGGCTGTGCACGTTTGAGCGAAGTGACTGTACCGTCATCGGTAAAATCAATAGGTGCATATGCATTCGCCGGTACTCCGAAACTCAAAACCGTAACGCTCAATGAGGGACTTGAAAAAATCGGTACAAAAGCATTTGAAGACAGCGAAGAAATCAAGAGCGTGAAGATACCGAAAAGCGTAAATAAAATCGGTCAGTACGCTTTCGGATATGTTTCGATAGGCGAAGAAGACGACACCGAGCACTTAAAGAGAATTAACTTTAAAATGTACATTTATCCAAGTACAGCAGGCGAAAAGTACGCAAAAAACAACGGCTTCAAAAAGGTCGACATGAGCAAACACAAGCATAGCTACGAGCCGTATTACTCTCTTGCGACATTTAAAGCGGACGGAAAAGTCACTTACACCTGTGACTGCCGAGCATCTTACAGCGAAAGCTATGCGAAAGTAGCGAGTGTTAAGCTTTCGAAAACAACTTACACGTACAACGGAAAGACACACAAACCGACAGTAACAGTTAAAGATTCGAACGGAAAGACGCTCAAAAAAGGCGTGGAATATGACTACACCGTCAGCTACTCGGACGGTTGCAAAAACGTCGGAAAGTACACGGTCACGGTAGTCTTAAGAGGCAAATATGTCGGCACAAAGAAACTTACATTTAAAATTGTACCGAAAGCGACATCTGTCTCAAAAATCACCGCAGGAAAAGGTCAATTCAGTCTTAACTGGAAGAAACAAACCGAGCAGACCACCGGCTACCAAATCGAATATTCGACTTCGGCGAACATGAAAAATTCGCTAAAAAAGACGGTCTCGACGAAATCTACGTCTTCTAACATAACGGGACTTAAATCGGGTACGGAGTATTTTGTACGGATAAGAACCTACAAAACAGTCAAGGTTCAGGGCAAAAGCGAAAAAATCTATTCCGCATGGTCGAAAACTGTCAGCGTTAAGACTAAGTGACATATTAAGAAAGTATTCCAAAATAAAACAGACGGGCTTAAAGTCCGTCTGTTTTTATATAACGCCACTTCTTTTCTGCGTTATTTATCTTGAATATCTCTGTACTGCTTTCCATTATAATATGAGGATTCTTTGTCTCTTTTTTGTATGAAGATTTCAAAATCGTTTTCGGAGTATCCGTGAGACAGAAAGAATTCATGCAGGCTTTTAAATGAACTGCGGTCAGCTGTTTTCAATAAAGTATTATAACAATTTATTGTATTACCGAGTGTTACAGCGGAAAATTCGGGGTCAGTTTCGCAATCGTCTAACACTTCATCAATAAACTGTGTGATCGAATCGTCAACAAATTCAAGTATGTAATTTAACTCTTCGCTTGAATTATTGCTGTTCATATGTTATCTCCTATTTAAAATAAATCAAACTGTTTTTAACCTGCCGAATTTATCAGTTCGAGCATGTCGGTATATCTGTCGAGCACCTCGGTTTTTGTACTCATCAGTCCGTCGGCGAAACCGTGGTCGCCTTTGACTGTGGGTAACTTGTTCCAAACACTTGCCTGTACTTCATCACCGTAATTAAACTCTCGGCTGTCTTCGTCAAACGGCGCTCCCTCGGAAACGGTATTGACAAGTCCGTCGTTTTCAAGCCAGCTTTCGTCTATCGGATAGTCGGTCACCGTGTTCACTTTGTAAGAGCCGATCATAGATGCGAACGGGTACAAAAGCGGAAAAGTGCCGTCATCGGCGATGTGATTTCCGTTTTCGTCCGCCTTGGTCGTGCTGAATGAGTACGAATAATAATATACGCCGTCGACAATTTCACTGCGGTCGTTAAGCTCTTTTGCGCCGTCGGGCGACATATCGTAATATGCGCTGTCATTGTTATAAGTTTCGGTCATCTCTTTTATTGCCCGTACAAGAAAATCGTCTGCGGATTCCGTACTTTTGCGGGTAATTCCAAACTGGTCAAGTTGGAAATCGAAAGCCTGATTGAGCTCGGATCTGCCGACAGCACCGGCTAAAAAGTACGACGCCTTTTCAACCAAATCGACGATCCCCATTTCTTCACCGACATAAATAAGCGTTGTTCCGTTGTGAGGAGTGGCTATCGTCGTTACCGAATTTACAAGGTTGCCCTTTCCGCCGGTGAAAAGCTCCGAAATACTGCCGTCTGTAGTAGCTGAAATTTCGGCACTGTCGCCTTTATCGAGCAGTGAAAGCATGAGCCTTATCGTATTTCCGCCGAACGAATGGCCGATAAGATTGACTTTTACTGTGTTGCCGTCGCTATCCGTACCGCCCCAATTTTCGATTATCGGTTGAGTGTATGTTCTGCCGTAGCGAGCGTGGTTATGTACTTTTGAGTGAGCTTCGCCATAGTCAACTGTACCGCCGACAAGTTGAGCGTACAGTTCACAAGCTCTGTCCCAACAGCTTGATATAGCTCCGACATCTGCCTCGTGGCAGTCATAACCCAGTGCGTTAAGTTCGTTAAGTAAGTCGCAGGCACTTGCACCCCAATATGATACGACTTTGTTTGCGCCGGAATTATATCCCATGCCCATAAAGCCGTGAACGAATACACACGGGTAATTGTTTTCCGTTTCTTTTTCGTAGTCGTAACTTCCCCCGAAAGTAGAGAAGAAGAACGACGAGATAGTTACTAACAGCGAAAGAATGATACTGATAATTTTTGACATGTAAATCACCTCGTGAAAATATTATCATGTTTTCGGCGAATTGTCAATTATTGGGTTGCGTGGGAACGGAGATGGGACTGCTTTGCTTGAAGATGATTGATAGGGAATAGGACGTGATAGTGAAGAAATTTAGGTGCGACGCCTGTACTTGATTATAACGCCGTTACTATAGCCGATTTGTTGTACAGCTCTAATTTTGAATACCCGTCCTAAACATGACAGTGTATGGGGGTTGTGATATTTGATATTGTTTTCTTTAATTTGTGCGAACATTCTCTAAAAAATGTCGGTCAGATTGTTGTTTCTTAAATGCCTAAACTGCGGTTATGTAGCCGAATGTGTTGAGCCTGTGATGCTGAAGTCGGTGAGGTTGACTGCCGTACAAATTGAACTCTGACCTCATACCCAAGAAAACCGGAATACAACGATTGCAACTTCCTACGCCCGCCAAACGCAACATAGGGGCATCGAGCCCCTATGTTGCGTGCGTGCACTCTTTTTCGCTACTGCGCACGCTTATATCTGTTCCAACTCCCTACTCCTTAGCAAAAACTCACGGTAACAAAGATATAAATACTGCCAAAGAAACCGCCTACTCCCCGGCAAATATATTCTAATTAACAAATGTATTCACTAATATTTCCCAATTTAACTTAAAAAGCCCGAATTTTTGGAAAAAACTTCAAAAAAATTTATAAAAATCGCATTTTTCGACAAATTTCCTCTTGTGCTGACGGAAAATAGGTGGTATACTATTCCCAGTGCAGTAAGTGCACCGAGAAGATTTATTTCATAAAAATTGGAGGAGTAACAGAACATGGGAAACGTTAGTAACAGTATTTTTTTAAGTAGCAGAGTGAACGACAAGAACAGACTGTGCGAAACAGGCGGTACGAGTGGAAAGTACACCTCATTTGTGCGTGAGAAAATACGCAAGGGTGACTGTGTACGTGTAAGTGATAACTTGCCTAAATGCGAGAAATGTTTAAAAATCATCTTAGCCGAGGAGAACAGCACTTTTGCGACAGAGTGCAAAATGCTACTCGAAGAACGTGGACACAACGTAATCACGACAGAAAAGAATGGACTTTCCGTACTCGAAAAAGTTAAAACCGAGCACGCCGATGTACTTCTTATGGACGCCTTTTTACAACAGATTGACGCTCTCGGAGTACTTCAAAAGATGTGCGAAATGACATTCGAAAACCGTCCCAGAGTGATGATCATTAGCTCAAGCAACAGCACGAAGTTGCTACAGGAGCTCATGTGTGCAGGTGCGGATTATTGCTTCTTGAAACCGTTCGATGTTGCGAATATGATTGAGCGTATCGAGCAAATCGCACAGTGGAACGATGAGGAAAATTCGTACATACTAACAGGTACAAACGACGAAAACGACATCGAGATGACAATTTCGGACATTTTGCACCAAATCGGCGTACCGGCGCACATCAAAGGCTACGAATACTTACGGACGGCGATCGCAATGGTTGCGGAAAATTCCGAACTGATACACTCGGTGACGAAAGTTCTGTACCCGACGGTTGCTAAGAAGTACGGGACAACGTCATCGAGGGTCGAAAGAGCGATACGGCACGCAATCGAGGTCGCATGGGATCGAGGGGACGTTGATGTGCTGAACTCATACTTCGGCTATACGATACAAAGCAGCCGTGGCAAGCCGACAAACTCCGAATTCATAGCGATGATAAGCGACTTTTTGCGGTACAAGTGGAGATTTAGGAAGTGAAATTCGGAGTGTATTGTTCCGGTGCATATTTTTGCTGAGTTTATAGCAGAACCGCACGTCTTCGGCGTGCGGTTCTACTTTTCCCCAACATTAGAAACGCTCCTGCGTGGTAAGCCACGCAGGAGCGTTATTACAGACCGTAAATTACTGATAATATATATCTCCGAGCCTGAGTGTTGTGTCGACATTCATTGTGAATGTTGCTTTGATGTTAAATCCGAGTTCAAGTGATGAATCGGTGTCGTCCATTTTTGCTACAAGGTTGAGTGCTGCGTCCGAGATGTCGAGAGCCGAAGTGTAGTGATATGTTCCGTCGACTACTTTTCCTGAGAACTTGTCGACTGTAAAGGTGACATATCCGCTCTTGTATGTCTCGTTGACAGTACCGTAGCTTGCTTTCTTGATTTCGAGCGTTTCGTCATCAACTGCGTTGAATGTTGACATGTAGTTGTCAAGGAACGCCTTGTCTATAACGGGCATTGCCATAGCGTAGGGTGAGGACGATACGGACGCAAGTGCACGCTTGCTGTCGTTTTTAAGGTTCATTCTGATGTCGAATGTCGAACCGTTGTCTTTGACGGTAAATCCGCTTATTGCACTCTCGTCAATTGTTATGGCTTTCGGACAGCTTGACTGCGAGACTGCCGTTTTGCTTTCTGTATACGGTTCCCCGTACATTTCTTTAATAAAGGATTCAGCAGAGATGCCTTCCATTATCTCATCTTTCGAAATGCCTACCGCACCGAGACCGATGAGGAAAATATCAAGTGAAACGTCGTTTATCGTAAGGCTTGTATCGGATTTCTTTTCGTTGACGTTTATGCCGGAGAAAGCTACCGATTTGCTGTAAGTCGACGAGAACGTATCGTTGTTCATGCTGGCGGACAGCTTCTTCATCAGCGCCAATCTGTCGGCGTTGGAAGTGGGTATAACGTACTTCCCGGCGATGAAATAAATCTTGCATGACATTCTGCCGTCGACTGATGTCGCTTCGAGGTATGCACCGCTGTCGCCGAGATCTTTGAGTATCTTAACACTCTTTCCGTCGTCGCTGATGCTCAGACAGTCTGTGTTGGGTGTGGTGTACAGGATACCGGTATCAACTCTGCCGGTACCGTTCGATACGTAGGCGTCGATGTTGATCGTATCACCGGCTTTTACGTTTTCGAAGAAGTCTTTCGCTGCCGTAACTTCTCTGACTTCGATTTCGAACCAGTCGCCGATAACTTCGCTGCCTGTCGTTCTTGCTCTGACTTTGACTTTACCGGGTTTGAGAAACTTGATACTTGCGTAGTTGTAACCCTCAATCTGTGAAATGACAGCCATTGTCGGATCGCTGACTTCGTATTTAAGTCCGTATCTCGTAGCGATAGCAGGGGGTGTTGCTTCATATTTGAGCGTAGCACTTTCGCCGATTGCGTAGTACTCTCTCTGGCTTGAAATCTTAACTTTGAGCGACGGCTTTTGAATATTTATCGTTATTGTCTGAGAAATTCCGGTGTTGTCAGCCGAAGTTGCCGTAATTACAACGGTGCCGGCTTTGAGTGCTTTGAGGACGCCCTTTGAATCGACTGTTGCGATAGAATTGTTTGACGATTTAAAGGTGAGCTTGTTGTTCGAAGCGTTGCTGGGAACTGTGCTTGCGATGAGGGTGTACTCCTTGCCGACGAGCCAAATGTTGTTGTTGTCGGTGGTGTTGAAGTTGACGCCCGTAACAGCTACCTTGTTTTTCACTATATTTATAGTATACGTTGCTTTTACGCTTGAGTCGTAGTTCGACTTTGCGGTGATGGTTACTTTGTTAAATGAAGTGATTGTGCTGTTGTACTTTTTAATTGTAACATTACCTTTTGAGTCGACCGTCGCATAGTTTGTATTGCTTGATGACCATGTGACGCCTTTGTTTGTTGCGTTAGTCGGGGAAACTGTTGCGGTGAGCTTGCCTGTCTTTCCGACATACCATGCGTTAGCACTGGTTTCGGTTGTCGTTATTGTCACTGCCGTTGCGGGTACACCGACTGTTATCTTGCATGTGGCTGACTTCTTTGAGCCGTCCTGTGCGGTACAGGTGATCGTTGCCGTACCGGATTTTACGCCTCTGACGACACCCTTTGAGTCGACGGTAGCGATGTTAGAGTTGCTGGAAGTCCATTTTACGTTCTTGTTAGCTGCATTGGATGGGTTGACCGTAGCCGTAATTGTTACGCTCTTTCCGGGATAGATAGTAGCGCTCGTTTTCGAAAGAGTGATACTTGTGACCTTAACGGGTGTTACGGTAACTTTGCATGTAGCTTTTTTCTTTGAGTTGTCGGAGCTTTTGCATGTGATTGTCGCTGTGCCGACGCCTACGGCTGTTATCTTACCGCTTGAGCTGACGGTTGCGACATCTTTGTTGCTCGTTGACCATTTGACGCCCTTGACAGATGCGTTGGAGGGGTTGACTGTAGCTTTGAGCGTTGTTGTCTTGCCCTTAACGATTGATACAGAGGACTTGTTGAGCTTGACGCTCGTGACAGCAACCTTTTTGTTGACGGTAACTTTGCATGTGGCTTTTTTCTTTGAGCCGTCTTTTGCGGTACAGGTTATGGTTGCCGTACCTTTTTTGACTGCCTTGACGTTGCCTTTCGAGTCGACCGTGGCAACTTTGGTGTTGCTCGATTTCCACTGTACATTTTTGTTTGTTGCGTTAGACGGGGAGACGGTGGCTTTGAGTTTTACCGTCTGTGTCGTGTACATTGTAAGGCTCGTTTTGTTGAGCTTTACTTTCGTCACCTTTTTCGTTGCCGCAAGAGAAGTGAAAGCAACCGATACTGTCGCAAACAGCATCAGCATTGCCATGGTTACGGCGATGACTTTCTTGAGTGTTTTCATTGGGGATCCTCCTTTTGTGTAGGAATAAGTTTTCAGTATCTCCATACTGTTTAGATACAAAGAAATGATAACACACCTCGCCTTGTTTTTCAAGTGAAAAAACATACATTTGTCGCTAACGGCAAAAATTAACAAAAATTTATTCAGAATGTCAAATTCGGGGGATATTATCATAAAGTCAATGTAAACTCATCTGTACATACTCATATGTACTCAAAAACAATAATTTCTATGATTTTAATTCGCTTTGAAGTCAAGAATATTAAAGTCGATTAAAGCATTGAATAAAATTGCACAAAAAACACAGGCATTTTTTGTCATATTATATGTTAAAAAAGTCTTTTCAAATCGCAGATTTGGTGGTATAATACCTAAGTATCATAATGTGTAATACTATCTTTAATTGTTTTATATACAGAAAAAAGTGAAAGTAGGGATTGATTTGGAAAAAATCGTTATCCGTGGCGGCAATAAGCTCACCGGTGAAGTTGACATCAGCGGAGCGAAAAATTCGGTCGTTGCGATAATTCCCGCCACCCTATTGGCGCAGGACGTGTGCCGTATAGAGAATATTCCCGACATCAGCGATGTCAGTTGTATGATAAGAATACTTCATCATATGGGTGCGGACATTAAATATATAAATAAAAGTACAATTGAAATTAACACCAAGGGCGTAAATTCGTATATTGTACCTCTCGAAATGACCAAACAGCTTCGTGCATCATACTATCTTATAGGCGCACTTTTGGGAAGATATAACAGAGCGAAAGTCGCACTTCCCGGCGGTTGCAATTTCGGTGTACGCCCGATAAATCTTCATATAAAAGGTTTCGAACTTCTCGGTGCAAGCGTCAATCTCGAAAAAGCTATGATCAACGCCAAAGCCGACAAATTAACGGGAAGCTCGGTATACATGGATCAGGTATCGGTCGGAGCGACGATAAACGTCATGCTCGCAGCTGTAAAGGCAAGAGGCTTGACAATAATCGAAAACGCCGCCAAAGAACCGCACATAGTCGACTTAGCCAACTTCCTTAACGCAATGGGAGCAGACGTCAGGGGAGCGGGCACCGATGTTATCAAAATTCACGGTGTCAGCGAACTTCACGGTTGCACATATTCCATAATTCCCGACCAGATCGAAGCCGGAACATACATGGTCGCCGCCGCCGCAACGAAGGGCGACGTACTTGTCAAAAATGTCATTCCGAAACACCTCGAAGCCATTTCCGCAAAGCTCGAAGAATGCGGTGCGGAGGTCACAAGATATGACACGGCGATAAGAGTTACAGCCGACGACCGACTTAAAAAATGTAACATAAAGACAATGCCTCACCCGGGTTTCCCGACGGATATGCAACCTCAGATGGCGGTTTTGCTTGCCTTAGCTGACGGAACGAGCGTTATAAACGAGGGCGTGTGGGATAACAGATTTAAATATGTCGAACAGCTGACACGAATGGGTGCGGATATACAGGTCAACGGAACCGTCGCAGTTATACAGGGCGTCGAAGAACTGACAGGTGCGCCTGTCAGAGCAGACGACCTTCGTGCAGGCGCTGCGATGCTTATAGCCGGACTTTCCGCAAGAGGCACAACGGAAATCGAAAATGTTGTTTATATCGACAGAGGATATGAGAATTTTGTCGAAAAACTCAGAGCGCTCGGTGCCGATATCTACCGCAAAGAATTCGAAGAAGCAAAAGAAGAAAAGAAAAATATCAGCTGACAGCATTTGCGGAGCGGAGTTATCCGCTCCGCTTTTTATAAGCGAATGTTCGGGCACCTCTTAGCACTTTGCCTTACGGCAAGCGCACGAGGTACCGCTTCACATTCGCTTGCCCAAAGCTGACGGTAATTGAACCCAATACGCCCAAAACGAAACATTTCGAACATTTTTGCCTTGAAATATGTCAATATTCCTGTGGCGAAGAAATGTCCGATTATACGCAAACCGTTGCGTTTTGGGTCTGAAGCAGTTTTTTAAGATAGATTTTCGTCAATTTAAGCGAATGTTCGGGCACCTCTTAGCACTTTGCCTTACGGCAAGCGCACGAGGTACCGCTACACATTCGCTGCCGCCCTAAACCCCGGCACCCCACCCGTCTCCACCCACAAAACTACAAGTAAAGGAAGATAACATGGCACGTTTTTGTTCACTTTTTTCCTCATCATCGGGAAACTGTACATATATTTCGACCGCATCGGGCGGAATACTCATCGACGCCGGTGTATCGGCTAAAAGAATAACTACCGCACTTTCCGATAGGGACATACCACCCGAAAGCATAAAGGCGATATTCGTCACTCACGAACATTCCGATCATATCAAAGGTATAAAAGTTTTCGCATCGAGATACCGTACCCCCGTTTTTGCGACAGAGGGAACTATAAGCGGTATGGAAAAAGCGTGCGTTTTGACGGACAAATTTGCGTGCAATATTATAAATGAAAGCGGTACGGAAATTTGCGGTATGTTCATCAAGCGTTTTCCGACCCCTCACGACTGTAACGAAAGTTGCGGATACACAATAGAAATGCCCGACGCACGCAGAATAGCCGTTGCGACCGATATAGGACATATGACGAACGAAATAATGAATGCGATTTCCGGTTGCGACCTTGTAATGATAGAGTCAAACCATGATGTCGGAATGCTCCAAAACGGCGACTATCCGTACTATCTTAAACGCAGAATACTTTCGGACGTCGGACACCTTTGCAACGAAAAATGTGCCGACGCCGTAGCTCAGCTTTTGAGAAGCGGAACAACCCGTTTTTACCTCGGACATTTGAGCGAACACAACAATCTTCCCGACCTTGCCTACAAAACAAGCGAAGAAGCGCTTATAAACGAGGGGGCAATAATCGGAAAAGACTGTCTTTTGACAGTAAATCCGCCCGAAAATTACGACGGAATATTGAGATTTTAGGTGATAGAATGAACATAACTTTGATATGCGTCGGAAAATTGAAAGAAAAATATTTGACCGACGCCTGTAACGAGTACATAAAACGACTGAGCGCAAACAAAGTCAGCGTTATAGAGATAGCACCCGAACGCCTGAGCGAAAATCCGAGCGAAAACGAAATCAAATCGGCACTTGAAAAAGAGGGGAAAAAGATACTCGAAAAAGTACCGAAAAATTCGTTCGTATATGCTATGTGTATCGAGGGCAAACAACGTTCAAGCGAGGAACTGAGCGTGGAAATCGAGAAAATCAAAATCGGAGGTACAGGCTCACTTGTATTCATCATCGGAGGTTCGTTCGGCTTGAGCGACGAAGTGAAAGGAAAAGCGAACGGAAAACTTTCGATGAGCAAAATGACTTTTCCGCACCAACTTGCGAGAGTGATGCTACTTGAACAAATCTATAGGGCGACGCAGATAGAACTCGGAACGAGATATCATAAATAGTCACGGGAAAATAATATTCGGCAATAAAGTCTTAAAAAACTTGACAATGTTTTAGCATACTGATATAATATCTATTCGTAGGGTAAGGGCGCCGTGCGTGTTGCACTGTGCCTTTTTTTACAAAATCGGTCATGCCCTGCCGTTTTACCTGTACAGGAAAAGAAAAACAGAAATGAAACAGGAAAAACGACGTGTGTAACATGTTGTATATTCATTATGTATATACATAAGTGTATCATCAGCCTGACATGCGCACGTGACCGAAAAAATTTTTTATATTTTTCAGGAGGTAATATCATGAAAAAACTACTTGCGTTGCTTTTATCGGCAACAATGCTCGTTCTCTGCCTTGCCGCATGTGGCACAAACGGCGGAACGAATGACGACAGCTCGAACACCGACAAGACATACCTTATCTATTCCGATAAGTCTTTCGCTCCGTTCGAATTCCTCGACACCGAGACGAACGAATATATAGGCGTCGATGTCGATCTTCTTGCCGCTATCGCAAAAGACCAAGGCTTCAAGTATGAAGTTAAGTACGAAGG